>JAQVYP010000031.1 GCA_029004655.1 Oscillospiraceae bacterium
ATATAATTTTTGTTTCATTAAATCTTATAAAGTCTTTTTGCGTTTTCGAGTGCCAATTCTAAAACCTTGTCTATGCTGTAGCCTTTGATTTCGGCAATTCTTGCTGCAGTTACCGAAATATAGGCGGAATTGCAGATTTTGCCCCGGTATGGGACGGGGGTAAGATAGGGTGCGTCGGTTTCCAGCAAAAGCCGGTCATCGGGCAGCATCTTGACAACTTCCACAAGTTTTTTGGCATTTTTGAAGGTCACAACTCCGCCAACACCGATGTACATTCCCAAATTCAAAACATCCCTTGCCATTTCCACACTTCCCGAAAAGCAGTGTAAAACACCAGTTGGGCGGTGCTTTTCCAGAAGCTCCAAGGTGTCTGCATGAGCCTCACGATCGTGAACAATTACGGGGAGTTTCAGCTCGTTTGCTAATATGAGTTGCTTTTCAAAAAGCTCGAGCTGTTGGGGCTTGGTTTCGGGGGTATAGTGATAATCGAGTCCTATTTCGCCGACAGCAACCACTTTTGGAGTTTTTAAAAGTTCGGTCAAAAGTGCTGTATCCAACGGGCCGTTATCCTCTAAATTCAAAGGATGAACGCCGATGGCGGTATAACAATAATCGTAATCATGTGACATCCCGATGCACTTCTGCGCTGACTCTTTACAATCAACAGCATTATTAATTACATATGCCACGCCATATTTAGGCAGTGTTTGCAACAAATCTTCTCTCACATCATCGAAGATATCATCATCATAATGTGCGTGAGAATCAAAAATTGTATTCGGGGCTGCAATTGGCTCTATATCTAAAAACATTTTTATCTAACCTTACATCCTACCGGCATATTATCGGCGAAAATTACCTTAACATCATCCTCGCCACAATCTGCCGCCAAAATCATGCCGTTGCTTTCAACACCGCAAAAAACAGCCGGTTTAAGGTTGGCAACGATGATTATGGTGTGACCGATGAGATCCTCCGGCGTATACCATTTTGCAATGCCCGAAGCTACTATGCGCTCTGTTCCGCTACCGTCGTCCAATGTTAGTTTAAGCAGCTTTTTTGCCTTCTTAATTGGCTCACAGGTGATAACTTTAGCAGTGCGAAGCTCAACCTTTGCAAAGTCCTCAATGCCGATTTGCGCCAATGTGGTGATGTTTTCTTTTATATCTGACTTTTCTGCTTTTGCGTCAGCACTTGCACTCGGATTAATTTCGTTTAGTGCGGCAATCTCCGTTTCCATATCGATTCTTGGGAAAAGAGCGGCAGTTTTTGTGATTGTCGTACCGTCGGGCAAAAGACCCCATGTGTCTGCTTGTTCCCATGAGAATATATCAGTGGCATCAAAGCATGATTGGATAGCTTTGGCGGTGTCAGGCATAAACGGAGCAATCAAAATAGAAATAATACGGAGTGATTCGCAAAGATTGTACATCACAGCTGAGAGGCGAGCTGCTTTACTTTCGTCCTTTGCCAGAACCCACGGAGCAGTTTCATCAATATATTTATTTGTCCTTGAAACCAGCTTGAACAAATCTGTTAAAGCAGTGGAAAATTCAAGATTATCAATGCCATGTTCAACACTATGCTTAACTTCAATAGCTAAATTGATGAGTTCATAATCAAACTCGCCGCTTTCACGATTGCCGGGCAGCACACCGCCAAAATACTTTTCGACCATTGCGGTTGAACGTGAAACAAGGTTGCCGAGATCGTTTGCAAGGTCGGAATTTATGCGATTAATCAAAGCCTCGTTTGAAAATACTCCGTCGTTTCCGAACGGAATTTCACGAAGCAGGAAATAACGAATAGCATCGACTCCGTAACGCTCGCAAAGAACAACGGGATCAACAACATTGCCTTTGGATTTGGACATTTTGCCTCCGTCCAGTAACAGCCAACCGTGGCCGTAAACTTTTTTAGGCAGTGGTAAATCCAAAGCCATCAGCATGATTGGCCAAACAATGGTGTGAAAACGCACGATTTCTTTGCCTACGAGGTGAATATCCGCAGGCCAGAATTTTTCAAATTTATTTTCTTCATCATTCAAATATCCAAGAGCAGTGATATAGTTTGAAAGGGCATCAAGCCAAACATATACAACGTGTTTAGGATCAAAGGTTACAGGAATTCCCCAAGTGAATGAGGTTCTGGAAACGCAAAGATCTTCAAGACCGGGTTTTATGAAGTTGTTGACCATTTCGGTTTTTCTGCTTTCCGGCTGAATAAAGTCAGGATGAGCATCGTAATATTCAATTAAACGATCGGCGTATTTGGAAAGGCGAAGAAAATAGGCTTCTTCTTCTGCTTGCTCCACTTCACGTCCACAATCGGGACATTTACCGTCAACCAGCTGACTTTCTGTCCAGAAAGATTCACAAGGTGTGCAATAAAGGCCTTTATAGCTGCCCTTATATATATCACCCTGTTCGTAGAGTTTTTCGAAAATCCTTTGAACGCTTTTTTCGTGATATTTGTCAGTGGTACGAATAAATTTATCATAAGAAATGTTGAGTAGTTTCCACAAGTCTTTGATTCCGGCAACGATTTCATCAACGTATTGTTGTGGTGTTACGCCGGCATTAGCGGCTTTTAATTCTATCTTTTGGCCATGCTCGTCTGTCCCGGTTAAGAACATAACATCATAGCCCTGCATTCGTTTGTATCTTGAAATGGTATCAGCGGCAACAGTTGTGTATGAATGACCAATGTGCAGCTTTCCTGACGGATAATAAATTGGAGTGGTGATGTAGAAATTCTTATGTGGCATGGGCTATTCCTCCTGAAAATTACAATAAGCTGTCTCAAAATGTGAAACACATATTTAGTATATTCATATTATTATACCAATCTATTCCTTCAAATACAAGTAGAACGAAGCTTCAATCGCTTTCCTCTGTTGTAATATTTTTAAAAATTGATATAATGTAATTGTATTGAAATTAAGAGGATTAAAAATTTATGATATTAAGTGCAAGTTCCATATCAAAAAGCTTTGGCGATAATTTGCTCTTTGATGATGTGACATTTAAAATTGAACAGAATGATATTATCGGGCTTGTTGGTGCGAACGGTTGCGGAAAAACCACACTGTTTAAAATTTTGACAGGTGAACTTTCCGGCGATGCGGGTGGTCTTTCAAAGCAATCGGGTTTATCAGTCGGATATTTGCAGCAACACGTTTGTGCCGACAGTGACCGTACGGCCTTGGCTGAAACCTTGACTGTATTTAACAATTTGATTGAAATGGGCAACCAACTTGCAGAAATTCATGAAAAGTTATCTATACAGGCGGATGATAAACTGATAGAACAGCAATATACTCTTACCGAGAAACTAAGTAATATGGGTGGATTAACTTATCTTTCCCGAACTCGTGCTGCGTTAATCGGATTGGGTTTTGCGGAGCATGAGCTGGAGCTGCCTGTTAGTGCTTTGTCGGGTGGTCAAAGGAGTAAAATCGGTCTTTGCAAACTGCTGTTATCCGAGCCGAAGTTGATGCTGTTGGACGAGCCTACCAATCATTTGGATATTGAGGCAACAGAATGGCTTGAGGAGTACATTTTGTCTTCCAAGGGAGCGGCTGTTATAATCTCTCATGACCGATATTTTTTGGACAGGGTGACAAATAAAACCTGGGAAATTGAGCATTGTCGCCTCTGTATGTCGGACGGTAATTATTCAAGGTATTTGGTGCTGAAAAAAGAGCGTGAGCTTAGCGAAAAGCGGAATTATGACAATACAATGCGTGAGGTCAAGCGCATTGAGGGCATTATCGAACAGCAGCGTCAATTTAACCGTGAAAAGAATATAAAAACTGCTGAAAGCAAGCAGAAGCAAATTGACCGTATGGTTAAGGACTTGAAAGAGCCCGAAGCTGAGCTGCAGGAAATCAAAATCGGATTTAAGGTAAACAAAAGGAGCGGCGACGATGTTTTGAATGTATGCGGTGTGTCGACTGTTTTTGATGAAGATATTTTATATAAAAATGTTGAGTTTGAGTTAAAGCGTGGGGACCGAGTTTTCATAATCGGTTCAAATGGTTGTGGAAAGACAACGCTTTTGAAATCAATTATCAGACAAGAAAAAAATATTAAATTCGGAGTAAATGTTACTGTTGGATACTTTGATCAGCACGGTGAAAATATAGATAAAGAAAAGACAATTTTCGACGAGCTGCATGACACCTATCCGACTTTGTCCGACACCGAAGTCAGAAACGCATTGGCAGCATTCTTGTTTAGGGGCGATGAGGTTTTTGCCAGAATAAAAACTTTAAGTGGCGGCGAAATAGCACGAGTGACGCTTTGCAAACTGATGCTTTTGGGATCGAACTTATTGATTTTGGACGAGCCTACAAACCACTTGGATTTACAATCTCGTGAAGTTTTGGAGGAAGCCTTGGCCAACTATGATGGAACACTTTTGGTTGTTTCGCATGACCGCTATTTTATAAACCGTTTATCTAACAGGGTTTTGCATCTGACAAAGGGTGGAATGGAAAGCATAAACGGCAATTATGATACTTATTGCGAGCAATGTCTGCAGGCAGAGTCGTCACCTGCTACAGTAAAGGAAGAGAGCGCAAGCAAGCGACAATACAAGCAAAAAAAAGAGCGTGAATCAAGCGTTCGTAAGCTGAAATCTGCCCAAATACGTTGCGAGACGGCAATTGGGCAGCTAGAGTCGGAAATCGGTGAAATTAATGAAAGCTTATCTTCGCCTGAAATTTCAGCGGATTATGTAAAGACCATAGAATTATCGGCATTGATTGAGCTGAAAAATACTGAATTAGAGCAAAAAATGCTTGAGTGGGAAGAAGTATTATCTTCTTTATCGGAATTTGAAACAGAAAGTGAATTATAAAAAATGAAAACCCTATATATATCCGACTTGGACGGAACATTACTAAGCAGAGACTCTAAAATTTCTGATTTCACCAGGAACACAATAAATCACTTGGTGGAAGAAGGTATGAATATTACACTTGCCACGGGGCGCTCAAGTTCCTCGGCATGCAATATTTTAGATGGCCTTACCTTAAAAATCCCCGCAGTAATGATGAACGGTGTGTTTTTGACCGATATTTTGACCAAAAAGCAAATTTATGTTTGTTATATTCCGGAAGACAAGTGCAAAAGAGTTGTGGATATTTTCCTCCGGCATAACAGCCCGCCGTTTATCTATAGCTTTGCCGATGATATTGACGCAGAGTATAGAAATTATAAAAGTGAATATGAGCATAAATTTATTGAAGCGAAAAAGCAATACCACCGCAGTTTTGAACAGGTAAGCGTTTATAATCTAACCGACAAAATAGTTTGCATAAACGCAATAGATGAAAATACTGTAACTGACAAAATTGCAGAGGATATCAAAAAAATCGAGGGCATTAAGTTCACAAATCATTATGCTAATTACAGCGGAACTTTGAACTTTATTGAAGTGTTTTCGCCCAAAGCCGGTAAATGGAACGGAATTAATCGTCTTAAAGAAAGATACGGATTTGACAGGGTTGTTGCAATTGGCGATAATTTAAACGACCTTGAAATGATTAGAAATGCCGATGTGGGCGTGTGCGTGAAAAATGCCCAAAAGGAATTATTGGAAGCGGCAGATATAATTATTGACGAAAATGACAATGACGGTGTGGCAAAATTCTTGTTGGACGAATGGAAAAACAGATAAAAATCGGGCAGTTGGAAGTTTTAATCCAACTGCCCGATTTTGCTTTTATACTAATCTCAATTAAAAATGGAGATTAGATTTGCGAGGATAGTTTTTGTCCCGCAAGGCGGAGGAGGACAGCGGGCTGGCGCCCGCCGACGACGACAACGCGGCGGGACGAAAAATAGACCGTAAAGATATCTACGTTTTTATTTGAGATTAGTATTATTACATTATTTTTGCGAGTTTCTGATAAGGCGCTTTTCTTCAACACCTATTCCGCCCAACAACACGCCAAACAGTAGACCGGTTTGCACCCATAAAAGTGTTAAATCAATCATTGAGTGAACAAGAATTGCAGCAGATAAAGCTATGATAAAACTGGATGCCTTATTGTTTTTGAGTTTTTCATGACATTTTGCAAGGCTTGAAAAAAAAGCCGAAAAATACGCAGCACCGATGAGAGAACCGATTATTCCAAAACTTAAGATAGAATCGACAAACAAATTGTGAGCATGAGTGGTAGGATAGCTGCCAACGATTGACGGTTGGATATGAAAGTAAGTGAAGAATCCTTTTCCAAACAATGGTGCATCGCCGATTGCTTCAATACTGGTTTTCCAGATGGCAATTCGATTTTCTGTTGTTAAAACTGATTCTTTAATTCTTGGAAATATTTCAGGAGCAGTGGAAATTATGATGCACATAATTCCTGCAAGAAGTAAAAATATGCTGAGCAGGTGATGCTCATGGTGCAATATCAGCAGGATAGAAACACCAATAAGAATCGCAACCCACACGAACATGCTTCCTGAAAGATAAACTCCAATGCAATCAAATACGGCAATAGAATAGAATAAAAACTTTTTGCCGGATTTTGTTATAACCTTGTATGCGCAAATTATAATGCAAAGTGCAAGCATTGTAGCCATATAATTTGGGTTGAAAAAGAATGAGTAGCAACGGTAAGCTAAATGACTTTTATAAAACAACATGTGCACTGTTTTTTCAATAATGGCAGAGCCTGCAACTGCCACGCTTAGCAGACAACATATATTAAGAATTTTTTCAAAAAGAATTGTTGTCATAACCCAGCGGGAAAATTGCATAATAACCACAATTGAGAAAAAGAACACCGAGCAGCCCAAGCCAAACCAATTTGAATTGATTAAGGCAGTGACAATAGTCAGAATTGTGAAAATAATGAACATTATCGATAGCTTTTGTGAAAAAACCACTTCTCTGGATTTTGGGTTAGCAACAATATAAATTGCTGCCAAAGGAATAAAAACAACTGTCAGATAATATGGCAAGAATGAAACAATGGCAGTTGAAATAACAAGGTATTCATTAAAACTTTTGGATTTTAAAAACCTCTTAATGTCCACTCGAACTTCACATCCCCGGATTTAATGTAGGGGCGGATTCTATATTCCACCAAATGAATCGATTTCGAGCACACACATAGGTGCGTACTTGCGATAATACAATTATATATTATGGACGCTTTAGATAAGGCACAATTGCCGTAATGCAGGTAAATATCAGTTGAACAGCAACTATTGCAATTGAAGTCAACAGCTGGATTTGCCCACTTGACAACATATATATCGTGAGAGCTATTCCACAAAAAATTCCGATAATATGAATTGCAGCCATTATAGCCGAGATTGTCTTTATGCGAATACTGGCGGTAACAGCGGCGAAAAACCCGCAGATTGAATTCCCGAAACAAGCAGGAGCTTTTGTGCTTTCCATATAATTGGTTTCTTGTTTATATAACTGAACAGCGGATGTGGATATTAATTTAACCGAATCATCAAATAGTCCAAAATAATCGCAAATCATTTGTTCCGTAACATTTGAATCACAAGAGTTTACAAGAAGGGTTACGCCTGTGCTGCAAAGTCTACGCAATTCATGAGTGATATCTTCATCGGCTTCATATCCGACAACCAACAGCACGCAAGGTTTTCCATCAACAGCGATATAAACGGGAAAAAAACTGCTGCGAAGTATTTTATTGTCAACTCCAATGGACGGTAATTTTATGGCGTGGCCTTCCATTAATGCGCGATTACCGACTAGAATGCGACGCTCGCCGATCCAGCCAGAAAGCCCCATTTTATCTTCATATGTAATTGCATCAACCGCAGGCAAATTATTGATATCATCGGCTAAAATCTGCTTGAATATATCTCCAAGAGGGCTTTTAGCACCGATTACAACCGCGGCGGCTTCAATAAGGGAATGATCAACCGCATTTTTACTTAAAAGATGCATTTTAAATAACTTAACCGAACCTGCAGGAAAAATATCTAACACATTAACGGCCACAGCGTTGCTTTCGGCAATACTTTCAGCAGAGGTAAAGCCTGCAAGAGTTGCATCATAATTGTCAAGTGTGTTTGCGGCAACTTTAAGCGGTAAATTACAAAGCATCAAAGATGATGGTGGGCAGCACAAGCAGAGCACAAGCGCAAAGGTCATTAAAACGGCAGGCATTGTGCCAATGAATAAAAATCCGAGCAAAGCGCTGACCAGGCTGAGGACCAGAGACGCGAGTATTATTTTTGATAAAACTCTTTCATATGGATCTTCACGATATGAATTGTTTAGGAAACCCGTTATATTAACTGTTCGTCTACCAACACAGATAAGCGCATCGCCGTCAATTGCACCACGGCTCATGGCCGAAGCTGAGATATCATTATGGACAAACTGCAGAGCTCGCTTTATGTTGGAGTTTGCAATGTTTCCAAAACCTTTAATAACACGGTTAATTATAAGGAATTTGCCAAACCCGTTAAAGACTAAGCCAAGAGAAGCAACTGCACACAATTGGTTATTGGCACCGCCGAACAATAAAAGAGACAAAACGGATTGTAAAACAACTGCCAAAACGGCCAATGCAGTTGGAGAATCCATGTCCGGATTCAGAGTGAACAGACCACCGAGGCCTTTCATGGTATTAATGTTAATAACGGCAGCAATAAGTAATAATCCAAGCTGAACTGTACCCCAAACATTTCCGAGTTCAGAGGCAAACGAACTGCAAAATGAAGAATTCATAACAAGCAAAGCAACTGTTATTAACGCGGTGGGAACCATTCGGGCAATAAGTTTTTGCCTGCGTGAAAGTAAATCGAGGTGAATTTCCGGCGCATCGTCAAGGCAGGTATAATCGTCGATGCTGTCCTCTGATTCATCATCAAATTTAGAATGAATCACATCACCCTCGGTAGAATCTTCCTCCGAATCACCGAAGAAGTTGATCTTTTCCTGAGGTTCAACCGCTTTTTTAACCGGAGCGAAGTTTATTGTTTCCCCTAGATCACTGTCAAGTTCATCCAGCAATTGGGGCTTGATTGATTTTTTGTTTACAAACAATGCATGAGTTGGTACGACGTGGTTTTTAATGTTAATTTCACAGGTGTTTCCGCTGGCGGAAGTGGGTGGATTGACAACAGAATCATCGGCAAGGCTGAATTGAATTCCATTATCACTGTTTTGTATCGGATTTTCCACTTCATCGGTAGCAACATTTATAGGAGCATCGGTGTTTTCGGTATTTAAAACCACATTGCTTGTTTTGCTTTTTGGTGCAGTTGAATCTGTATTCTGAGTTAAAACGCCGTTAGTTGTGTTGTTATCAATAACCTTGATTTTAATTGGAACCTCTTTGGCAACAGAGTCCGAAACTTCGGCACTTCCTGTGTTTATAGGTGTCTCAAAAAACCTTGTTTTACGCACATTGACTAAAGGAGTCATGGGTATTTTGGAAATATCTGAAAGCGAAGCTTTCGGAACAGCCGATTTTGTCTTAATTGAAGCCAAATCATTTGAAGTGAGTGCATTTGGGTTCCCCACTGTGGCTTTTTTATCTCCATAAAGACGGGAAATGCGATCCTGTGCTTTCTTTTCTGCAGAGCTGATAATATCATTAACGCTATCCAAGGTATAGGCAGGTTTTATTGTTGGCTTATATGTAGGCATTCCGTCATCGGCATTAATAAAGTTTTGGCATTTTTTCAGCAAACTTTCAATTGGCTCACCAACAACTTGTTTGGCAGCAAAGCTACTTGCGCCCGGATTAACGGGAATTGCAGGTTTTGCTGAAGTTTGCTCCATAGGAATGCTTGTCGGAGCAACAGAAGAATTGTTAATCGCAATTTTTTCAAGAATAGGTTTGGCAACAGCCGGAGCTTTTGAATCTTTTAAATCTGTTTTTGGATGTTCGTTTTCGGAAGCTGAACTGCCCGGTTCGAGAATTTCCTTGTCAAATTTTTCTTCTTGCGCTTTAAGCATCTTTTCAAAAAGCGACTGTGCTGCGGGTGACATATTGTTGCTGTTAGTCTTCATAGAAGGTGGAACCATTTGAATTTTTTCCGGAGTGGTGTGCCCGTTGTTGGTGCCCATTAATTCGTTGGCAGTCAAGGCATGCGGGGCACGACCCTTATCAGATCTTTTCCCCCAAGCACTGATGCCGGAGTCGAAAATATCCAAAGGCATTGTAAATGTATCATCATCAAAATCTTTAGGATCGGTGCCTGAAACATCCTTTGATTCAAACGAGTAATATTCATAATCATTTTTTTTATCGTGCTTAAAAAATTTCACTTTTGGATCACCTTCCAGGTTTATATATTAGGCATGAGTAAAACTTTGACTTTGGGGGCATACAAGTGTTTCTTTGTATTGATTATTTATATTGTTATGTTATGTACTTTGATCTCGGGGCGGATATGGAATCCACCCCTACGGTTAAAATTAAATTGCCTTGATTCCACCACGTTGTCTGACAACTTCAAACATAAGAACGCCGGCGGCCACCGAAGCGTTTAGAGAATTTATTTTCCCAAGCATTGGCATAGACACGATTGCATCGCAATTTTCTTTAACAAGTTTTCCGACACCGTTGCCCTCCGAACCGATTACAAGCGCTATTGCTCCGTCAAGAGAAGTGCTACACCAGCTTTGCCCGTCCATATCTGCACCGTATATCCAAAGACCCTTGTCTTTCAAAAGCTTTATAGTAGAAACAAGGTTGGTAACGCGGGCAACTTGCATATATTCTAATGCACCGCTGGCAGCTTTTGCAACGGTTGCATTTAAAGATGCGCTGCGTCTCTCCGGTATGATAATCCCGTGAACGCCGCATGCCTCTGCGGTACGAATTATAGCGCCAAGATTATGAGGATCTTCGATTTCGTCGCAAATAACGATAAAAGGTTTCTCGCCTCGTTCTTCAGCAACTTTAAAAATATCATCGACTTCGCAATAAGTGTGTGAAGCAACCATAACAGCAATTCCCTGATGCGATGTGTTGCCACACATGAAGTCTAGCTTTGTGGGAGAAACTTCTTTGATTAATATTCCACGTTGACGACATTTCGCAATAATTGCCTGTGCAGAGCCTGATGCTGAGCCATGTGCAACTAAAAGGCGATCAATTTCACGCCCCGAACGAAGTGCTTCCATAACGGCATTGCGTCCCACAATAATATTTTGATTTTGCGTATTTTCTTTTTGCTCTATATTTTGTTCCATATATAATCTCCATAATGCCAAATTCAATCGGCATAAATATTTAATCAATTTTTGCGCTAAGCAGTACGAGGGCTAACTAATACTAATTCCAATTAAAAAGTGACCAAGATTTGCGAGGATTTTGTTTGTGAGACAAGGCGGAGGACGAAGGCGGGCTATCGCCCGCCGAGAACGACAACGCAGTCTCGCAAACAAAAGACCGCGAAGATTGGTTGATTTTTATTTGGAATTAGTATAAGATACAATACTTTAAAAAGTATAGCACATCACAGCAAAAAATAGAAGTACAAAAGATTGTATATTATGATAAAATTTGTATGAAAATATCAAAAAAATCCTTTCCACTATGAAAATGGAAAGGATTTCGATAAATATCAGAGTGTTGCGGCACGATTTTGAACATTTTTATTGAAATTAACAACATTGTGATCATAAGGCAAGTCCATGTATTTTGAGGAAATCATGAAGTCGGCCGTTGCTTTGTTGTTTGCAATTGGAATGTCATAAACCTGAGCAATGCGCAACAATGCCTTAACATCCGGATCATGAGGCTGTGCTGTCAGAGGATCCGAAAAAAAGATTATCATATCAATTTCGGCTTGGGTAATTTTTGCACCTATTTGCTGGTCACCGCCCAAAGGACCACTGTTGTAGCCTAGTACCGGCAATCCTGTTGTGTTGGCTACCATTTTTGCGGTTGTGCCTGTTCCGCAAAGGGTGTGTTTTTTAAGAATATCATAATTATCTTGGCACCATTTTATTAGATCCGGCTTTTTGCCATCATGTGCAATAAGCGCAATACTTTTTTTGGGCTCAATAGTAAAGGTTATATAATCATTGGCAACTTTGCTTACAACTGACATTTAATTCACTCCAGTATTTTTATATGGTTTTCCAAGCAATGCTTCATAGGATACACGTACAGCGTCTTCGCTCATATTACAGCCCATTTCAAAGACAGGCACATTTTTCAATAATTTTTCGTAAAGATCAAGTAGTTGAACCATAAGTTCTTCCTTACGGGGGCGAACACTTTGCCAGTATATCTGTCTGACAGCTTCGGCAGTGGATGCCTGTTTGATATAATTTTCCTCACTTCTGGTCAGAATTACTATGCCGCCAAGAGGAATTTTGATGTTTAAATTTTTGTCTGTTTTTCCGCTCCACGGAGTGCCGAAGGCATACAACGTATCGTCAATAAGTCTGATCGCCGGCTTGTCGTCATTCAAAATTTGGACATTATTATCACCCAGATATTTAAGCCAAAGGGACGTGTGAGTGGATTTCCCTGTTCCGCTGGGAGCAGAGAATAAAAAAGCTTTTCCGTCAACCACAATAGATGAGGAGTGAAGCATGAAACCATCAAAAGAAACCAGCTTGTGATAAAAGTATGATCCTGTCCATACATACTCTGTTTCATCGTATGTAAGTTGAGGATATTTTTCGCTCTGTGTATGCAAAAATTCAGCAGGAAGATCAATGACAATATCAGGTTCGCCTTCAAAATCCATTAGATACGCGGCACCCTGTTTAATCATGTGTTCTTCACTGCATTGCATTAACACTTTCAAATCAGCAATTACATATTTTTTTAAAGACATATATACATTCTCCCTGATTTTAATACCACTCTTATAAAAAATCTTAGTGTATAATAGGTATATTAATGCTTCGATAGAATAATCTATTCTTTAATAATAAAACAGAATGCACGAAAAGTCAAAGTTTAATTGAGGTTTTCAACCGATGTGCCAATTTCTGCATATTTTCAGAATTAAAGTCCATACTATCGTTATCTATTTGGTAATTGCAAAACTCTTTTCGGAACAGTCAAGATTGTTCCCTACAATAATAAATATTGGTTTGCCGGAATGTGTGCTATAATATGTAGGTATTGGTCTTGACCATTCCACAATTTTGCAATACCTAATTATTATCTATTTTTAGGAGGATTTTATATGGAAGTCAGCATTAAAAGCGTTAAAGGTTATGAATTTATTGACTCAAGAGGAAATCCTACGGTTGGAGCCGAAGTGACTTTAAGCGATGGCTCCAAAGCAATGGCAATGTCTCCGTCGGGAGCTTCAACAGGTATGTATGAAGCTCACGAATTAAGGGACGATCAACAGGACAGATATGGCGGAAAAGGTGTTCAAAAGGCTGTTCAAAATATTGATAATATTATTTCAAGTGCCTTGTGCAATTTAGGAACCACGGACCAGACAGTTGTGGATGACACGATGATTACGCTTGACGGTACCGAAAACAAGTCCAAACTTGGTGCTAATGCTATTTTGGCAGTATCTTTAGCGGTTGCAAGAGCTTCGGCTAAAAGCCTTAAAATCCCTCTTTACAGATATATTGGAGGAATTTCCAATTCAAAACTGCCAATACCAATGATGAATATTCTTAACGGAGGCGCACATTCCACAAACAATATAGATATTCAGGAATTTATGATAATGCCGGTCGCAGCGGAGAGCTTTGCAGAAGGGCTTAGACAGGGCATAGAAATATATCATTCACTCGGAAGTATTTTAAAGCAAGAAGGATTGTCAACAGGAGTTGGGGATGAGGGTGGGTTTGCACCGAATTTAACTTCGGACGATCAGGCAATTGAGTATATTTTAAAGGCAATTGAAAAATCAGGATTCACAACATCCGAAGTTAAGATTGCGTTGGATGTTGCTTCAAGCGAATGGTATGAGGACGGAAGATATAAATTACCCAAACGAGGAGAAATACTTGAATCCATTCAGTTGATTGATCATTTGGGGAATTTGGTGAACAAGTATCCAATAATGTCAATTGAGGACGGACTGGGCGAGCAGGATTGGGAAGGTTGGAAGCTTTTAACGGAACGTCTTGGAAACAAGGTGTTGCTTGTGGGCGACGATCTTTTTGTTACCAATACCGAAAAGCTTCAAAAAGGTATAGACAGTTGTGTCGCCAATTCAATTTTGGTTAAACTCAATCAAATAGGAACCTTAACCGAAACGCTGGATGTAATCAATCTCGCAAAAGATTCGGGATATACGCCAATTATTTCCCATCGCTCCGGAGAGACCGAGGATACTTTTATTGCAGATTTAGTAGTCGGAACAGGGGCAGGATTCCTTAAATCCGG
>JAQVYP010000032.1 GCA_029004655.1 Oscillospiraceae bacterium
CGGCTTACAACGTAATGCCTTACAAGATTACATCTTGCAGTAGCATTCAAAGATTTTGTCGCCCGGTTTAAAATCGGACATACTCCGCGGAAATTTCCCGACTCAAGGCCGGCCACCTCCCGCATCAACGCATATCTGCACATAACGTGCTCAAATATAATATCACAACGCAGAAGGCTTTGCAACATTTATTTTTATTTTTTTGCAAAAAATTAAACAAAGATTAAAACAGATTCGACATATTTTACATCGAATCTGTCATATAATATAAATATTTTAAAATTTTGCTTTATGCTCTTGGCTTGCGTGTTTTGCGTTTTTTATTCTTACCTTTTCCTTTTTTAGCTGCTTTTTCTTTCGCTTCCGGATCCATTGGCTTATATACCTTATTATATTTTATATTAACAAATAAAATCGCACCGCCGGATAAAAGCATCAATACTATCGGTATCCAAATAGTTTTTGAAATCCATTCTTTTACACTGAAAATATCTTTTGTAGTCTCAGTTTCAGAGCTGGTACTTGCATCACTGCTTACAAGAGTATCTGACGTAGTGCTGACCCCGCCACCCCACTTGGAATTGGTTGTTACTTCATCATCATCTCCGTCGGGAAGATACGAACTTGTTTTAGTAGTTGATTGGCTTGTAGATGTAGTGACGGATTCAGTTTCAGAGCTTGTTTTACCGCCACCAGTTGTCCCGTCACTACTAGTATTATCTTTAGAGCTTGAATTATCTTTAGAACTTGTATCAACTTGAGAACTAGTATCATCTCGAGAACTAGTATCAGTATTGGATGATTGTTCAACTGATGAATTTTCTACACTTGGAGTAGAGCTATCATCTGTATCTGTAGCCAATGCAGTCAGCGCAAAACCACTCATTAAAAACATACATACAAATAAAGCTACAATAGTTTTTCTAAGAGACTCCACCCTATATTTCCCCCCACAGCGGATAATTTATTCCGCATCAATCAAATTAATAAATTAATATGCTTTGCCCCAATAGACTAGCTTATCCGCCGGTTTTCCGCAGCAAACACATTTGTCAGAATGAGCTTCCTGGTTGAACGGCATACATCTTGAAGACACACCGGCTACTTCCTTAAGCTTGTCTTCGCACTCGCGGCTCCCACACCACATAGCTTTAATGAATCCCGGCTTATTATTTGCAATTTCAATCATTTCATCATAGTCTTTCGCTACATATGTCATTTCGTTGCGGCGCTCCAGAGCTTTTTCAAAAAGTCCCTCTGATACAAGAGCCAACAGCTTAGGTATTTCTGTTTCTAAATCATCAAGAGAAACGAAATGTTTTTCTCTCGTATCACGTCTTACAATAACACACTGATTTTTCTCTATATCCTTAGGTCCTATTTCCAAGCGCAGCGGTACGCCCTTCATTTCATATTCAGCAAACTTCCAGCCCGGGGATTGCTCGGATTTATCAATATCGACACGGCACACATTTTCTAATCTTTCACAAAGTTCGGTTGCTTTATCTAGCACGCCTTCCTTATGCATAGCGACAGGGATAATAACAACTTGAGTCGGAGCAACTGCCGGAGGAAGGACAAGTCCGTTATCGTCTCCGTGCGTCATTATGATTGCGCCTATAAGGCGAGTTGTTGTACCCCAAGAAGTTTGAAACGGATAAACAAGATGATTTTCTTTATCAGCATATTGAATATTAAAAGCCTTTGCAAATCCATTGCCAAAATAATGCGAGGTTCCGCTTTGCAGAGCCTTACCATCATGCATCAAAGCTTCAATAGTATAGGTATCCTCAGCACCGGCGAATCTTTCTTTTTCTGTTTTAACGCCCTTTATGACAGGCATACAAAGATACTTTTGGCAAAATTCCTCATATACATTAAGCATTTGTTTTGTTTCATCAATAGCTTCCGCAGCAGTGGCATGGATTGTGTGACCCTCTTGCCACAAGAACTCGCGCGAACGCAGGAACGGACGGGTGGTTTTTTCCCAGCGAACGACTGAACACCACTGATTATAAAGTTTCGGCAAGTCGCGATATGAATGAATTATATTTGCGTAATGATCGCAGAAAAGTGTTTCTGATGTTGGACGAACACAAAGGCGTTCCTCTAATTCTTCGTCTCCGCCATGTGTAACCCAAGCAACCTCAGGTGCGAAGCCAGCAACATGATCCTTTTCCTTTTCCAAAAGACTTTCAGGTATAAACATTGGCATATAGACATTTTGGTGTCCTGTCTTTTTAAACATGCCATTCATAATACTTTGAATATTTTCCCAAATAGCATAACCATATGGACGGATAATCATGCATCCTTTGACGCTAGAATAATCAATCAACTCCGCTTTCAGTACAACATCTGTATACCATTTTGCAAAATCCTCGTCCATGGATGTAATATCTTTTACCAATTTATCTTGAGACATAATTAAAATCACCGTTTTTCTAAAAATATCGTAATTTACACATTTAACGAATATACCCTAATATTATATTAGTTTTTGCGTTTTTTTGCAATACTAAATATAAATAATAAATAATATGGGTAGAAGCGTGAGGCTCCTACCCATAAAATCTTTAAAAATTTAATTATCTGTTTGCTTCTTCAACCGCAACTGCACATGCAACTGTTGCGCCAACCATTGGGTTATTTCCCATTCCGATAAGTCCCATCATCTCAACATGAGCTGGAACAGATGAAGAACCGGCGAACTGAGCATCGCCATGCATTCTTCCCATAGAATCTGTAAGACCATAAGAAGCCGGGCCTGCAGCAACATTATCCGGATGCAATGTGCGTCCTGTGCCGCCGCCTGAAGCAACTGAGAAATAGTTAGCGCCGTTCTCGATAGCCCATTTTTTATATGTTCCTGCAACCAAATGCTGGAATCTTACTGGGTTAGTTGAATTTCCGGTGATAGAAACATCAGCATGCTCATGTTTCATAACTGCAACACCTTCAAGAGCATCATTACAACCGAAGCAGCGAACTTTTGCATTATCGCCATCAGAGAAAGCCTTCTCGCGAACAACTTTCAGCTCATCAGTATAGAAATCATAATCGGTTTCAACATATGTGAACCCGTTAATTCTTGAAATAATATAAGCTGCATCCTTGCCTAAACCATTAAGGATAACCTGCAATGGCTGAGTGCGAACCTTGTTTGCAGTTTTTGCAATACCGATAGCGCCTTCAGCAGCTGCAAATGATTCATGTCCTGCAAGGAAGCAGAAACACTTTGTTTCTTCTTTAAGAAGCATTGCACCGAGATTTCCGTGGCCTAAGCCAACTTTTCTTTGCTCAGCAACAGAACCTGGAATACAGAATGCCTGTAAGCCTTTGCCGATTACTGATGATGCTTCAGATGCATTCTTAACGCCGGACTTCAATGCAAGAGCGACTCCCAATGTGTATGCCCAAGCAGCATTTTCAAATGCGATAGGCTGAACACCTTTAACGATTGACTCTACGTTGATTCCCTTTGAGAGGCAAAGCTGCTGTGCAGCTTCAAGACTCTCAATACCGTACTCAGCGAGGCACTTCTCTATTTTGGCCATTCTTCTTTCTTTGCCTTCAAACTTCATATCGTTAGCCATTTCGTTATACCTCCTTATTCTTCGCGTGGGTCAACATATTTGACCGCAGAATCAAATCTTCCATATGTACCAATATTCTTCTTGTAAGCTTCATCAGGAGAAACGCCGTGACGAATATCCTCAAGCATTTTGCCTACACGAACAAACTGATAGCCTGTGACTTCGCCATTTTCATCAAGGGCCATTTTATTTATATAACCCTCTGCCATTTCCATATAGCGAACGCCTTTAATACGTGTTGAATACATTGTTCCGACCTGAGAGCGAAGACCTTTACCAAGATCTTCAAGGCCTGCACCGATTTCCAAACCACCTTCAGAAAATGCTGATTGTGTACGACCATAAACAAGCTGAAGAAAAATTTCACGCATAGCTACGTTTATAGCATCGCAAACAAGATCAGTGTTAAGACATTCAAGAAGAGTTTTGCCGGGGAGAATTTCTGCAGCCATAGCAGCAGAGTGAGTCATACCTGAGCAACCAATGGTTTCAACCAAGGCTTCTTCAACAATTCCCTCTTTAATGTTAAGTGATATTTTACAAGCTCCTTGCTGTGGTGCGCAACAGCCAACACCGTGTGAAAAGCCGGAAATATCTTTAATTTCAGTAGCCTTTATCCATTTGCCTTCTTCCGGAATCGGAGCGGCGCCATGGTGTGGACCTTTAGCAATAGGACACATTTGTTCTACTTCTCTAGAATAATGCATATATATACTCCTTTCAAGCAGTTAATTTGACTTCTACAATTATATACAAAAACCGGATGAAAAACAAGTGCAACATTATAATTTGTCGAAAGTTTAACAATCTATATAAAATCTTTTTATATTTAATACTATTTCCAATTAAAAAGCTCCCAAAGATTTGCGAGGATTTTGTTTGTGAGGCAAGGCGGGCTATCGCCCGCCGAGGACGACAACGCAGTCTCGCAAACAAAAGACCGCAAAGATTGAGTGATTTTTAGTTGGAATTAGTATAATCTTATGTTAATACAATATAATTAAAGCGAAAATATTAGAAACAGCGAAGAGCTATCGGAATCACCGTTAGCTCTTTTTATCGCACTTATTTATTGCCGCTCATTACTTTTACCATAATCGCCTTTTGAGCGTGCAACCTGTTTTCAGTTTCTTCAAAAATTTCTGCTGCATGTTTTTCGAATACTTCAGCTGTAATTTCTTCCTCACGATGTGCCGGCAGACAATGCAATACCATCGCATCGGGTGCGGCAACGCTCATAAGCTCGGTATTAATCTGATATCCCTTGAATGCATTTTCACGAATTGCCTTTTCTGATTCTTGACCCATTGATGCCCAAACGTCAGTAATAACAACATCTGCATCCTTTGCAGCAACCATTGGTTCTTGACAAGCAATGAACTTATCACCATACTGTGCGGCAAATTCCAAAACTTCTGTGGCCGGCTCATATCCTTTTGGAAAAGCCACGGAAACAGTCATTCCAGTTTTAAGTCCTCCAACTATCAGCGAATTCATCATATTGTTGCCGTCCCCGATAAAACACAGCTTGAGCCCCTCCAGATGACCTTTGAATTCTCTGATTGTCATGAGGTCGGCCATTATCTGGCATGGGTGACAGAAATCCGTTAACCCGTTAATGACCGGAATCGAGCCATATTGAGCAAGTTTTTCTACTTCCGTTTGCTCGAATGTCCTAATCATTATGCCGTCCAAGAAACGAGACAATACACGCGCAGTATCCTCAACAGGCTCGCCACGCCCAATTTGTAAATCGTTACTGGACAAAAATAATGCCTGACCACCAAGCTGATACATTCCTACCTCAAATGATACACGGGTTCTGGTTGAAGATTTTTCAAATATCATACCAAGTGACTTTCCGGCAAGATGCGGATGAGGTATTCCGTTTTTAAGTTCGAACTTTAGTTGATCTGCAAGATTTAACAGCTCATCGATTTCCTCTGATGTCAAATCAAGCATTTTAAGAAAATGGTTCATTGTTTAATTGCTCCGTTCTGCCGCTGTGCACAGCCAAAATTGAGCTCTTATCTTGCACAGTAATGAATGATAAGAGCTTAGATTTTATTGAAAAATTTCTTTAAGTGTGTTTTCAAGAATATCCAATCCGTCTGACAATTCCTGCATTGAAATATTAAGCGGAGGAAGCAATCTTAAAACAGTTTTTGCGGTAAGAACCAGCAGACCGTTTTCCAAGGCCTTATTCGCAACCGATTTGGCATCGTTATTTTCAAGAACTGCTCCAACCATCATGCCAAGTCCGCGAGTTTCCACAACTCCCGGCATGATTTCTAGACGTGATCTGATATACTTTCCCTTTTCACAAATACCGCTGAGCAAATTAGTATCCTTGAACTGTGATAACACATAATTTGCGCCGGCACACACAACAGGATTTGCGCCAAATGTCGTTCCATGTGTTCCAGGAGCCAACACATCGCTGCATTTGTCGGATACAATGCATGCACCGATTGGCAAGCCACCGCCCAAACCCTTTGCCGAGGTCACAATGTCAGGCTTAATGTCAAACTGCTGAAAGCCAAAAAATGTACCGGTACGTCCAACACCTGTTTGAACCTCGTCAACTACTACAAGTATATCAAAGCTACTGCAATACTCGACCAGTTTTTGAACATATTCTTTGTCCAGCGGCATAACACCGCCCTCGCCCTGAACTAATTCAATCATCACTGCACAGGTTTTGTTATCGATAACTTCCATTGTCTTTTCTAAGTCATTAGCCGGTGCAAATGCAAAGCCTTCTGTAAACGGGAAGAAATAATTATGAAAAGAATCCTGCCCCGTTGCTGCAAGAGTTGTTACCGTTCTTCCGTGAAAAGAATTTTGCAGCGTAACAATCTTGTTCCTGTCGTTCTTATATTTATCAAACGAATATTTACGTGCAATTTTTATAGCGCATTCATTAGCTTCAGCACCGGAATTGCAAAATAGCACCTTTTTCATACTCGACAGCTCAATTAGCTTTTTCGCAGCTTCCAACTGAGGCTGGGTATAATAAAGATTTGAGGTGTGCTGCAATTTTTTTACCTGAGCACACACAGCCTCTACATATCCGTCATCGCAGTATCCCAGGCTGTTAACACCTATACCACTTCCAAAATCAATATACTTTTTATTGTCAATATCAACGGCGGTTGCACCTTTTCCTTCGGTAATACATACAGGAAAACGACCGTAAGTTGACATTATCAACTCATCATCTGCTTTTCTAATTTCTTCGAAATTCATTAAACTCACTTCTTCTTTATCAGATAAACATTGTTCCGCTACCTTCATCGGTGAGCATCTCAATCAAAATTGCGTGATCCATTCGCCCGTCAATAATATTGGTTTGGTGAACGCCGCGGCGCACAGCGTCCACGCAACAATCAATTTTGGGAATCATTCCGCCCGATATTGTTCCGCTTTTCTTGAGCGCAGGAACTTCACTGACGTGAACAAGAGGAATAAGTGTTGACGGGTCATTCTTATCCCTTAATAGCCCCGGGATATCCGTCATCAAAATTAGCTTATCAGCACCAAGCGCTGCCGCAATTGCCGCCGCCGCCGTGTCTGCATTCACATTATAAACTGTATTGCCTTCGCCCATTGCAATTGTGGAAACAACTGGAATATATCCATTCTTGAGTGAATCCGTTATAACAGTAGTGTCGACATTAACAAGCTCGCCGACAAGCCCTATGTCCTCACCCTCATATTTTTTGGCACGAAGCAGTTGACCATCAATTCCCGAAAGCCCCAGCGCTTTACCGCCGTGTGTTTGAAGCAACCCGACAAGCCCTTTGTTAACCTTACCGGCAAGCACCATCTGAACAATATCAATGGTTTCCTCATCGGTATAGCGAAGACCTCCGACAAACTTGCTTTCCTTGCCGATTTTCGCCAGCATTTCGTTAATTTCAGGTCCGCCACCGTGCACTAGCACAACATTTATGCCGACAAGCGACAAAAGCACGATATCGGTCATTACTTCGTCCTTTAATTTTTCATTAATCATCGCATTTCCGCCGTATTTAACAACAACGGTTCTTCCGCAATATTTTTGAATATAAGGCAATGCCTGAATTAACACATCGGCTCTGTCTAAATTTGATATATTATCCATTGTTTTCACCTCCAATTTATACTATTTACAATTAAAAAGCGCACAAAGATTTGCGAGGATTTTGTTTGTGAGGCAAGGCGGAGGACGAAGGCGGGCTATCGCCCACCGAGGACGACAACGCAGTCTCGCAAACAAAAGACCGCAAAGATTGGGTGATTTTTAGTTGGAATTAGTATTACGTTCTGTAATCCCCGTTTATTTTTACATAATCATATGTGAGGTCGCATCCCCATGCTGTTGCGCTCTCATGGCCTTCGTTTAGGTTAACAAGAATCGAAACATCATGTTCGACCAATATTTTCTTTGCTATTTCTTCACTAAACTCAACACCGGCACCATTTTTGCAAACAGCAATTTCCCCTGCAACCGATTTAAAGCTGACATCGATTTTTTGTACATCAACATCGGCTCCCGAATAACCGATAGCGCAAAGAGCCCTGCCCCAATTGGCATCAGCTCCGAAAATAGCCGCTTTCATAAGAGAAGAACAGATAACACTTTTTGAAACTGTTTTAGCAATCTCCCATGATTTCGCGCCCGATACGACACACTCGATTAAATGGGTTGCACCCTCGCCATCGCTTGCAATCATGCGGCTTAGTGACTCCAAAACTTTAAACAAAGCGTCTTTGAAGATTTCTGCATTTTCTCCGCCTGTGATTTCGAAATTGCCGGCTCTCCCGTTTGCAAGGACAGACACCATATCGTTTGTTGATGTATCTCCGTCAACGCTTACCATATTAAATGTCTTGTTAACAACGTCTTTCAACACACTGTTTAAGCAATCAGTTGAAATTTTAACATCACTTGTAATGAAGCAAAGCATTGTTGCCATGTTGGGATGAATCATTCCCGAACCTTTTGCCATGCCACCGATTCGACAAGTTTTGCCGTCAATCACGAACTCTGCTGCAACTTGCTTCTTCATTATATCTGTAGTCATAATTGCTTCTGCGGCATTGTCATTTCCACTTGCAGAAAGCTCGCTTGCAAGTGTTTCGGCAGCAGATTCAATCGGCTCAATCGGTAACACTTGACCAATAACTCCTGTTGAAGCAACAATAACATCAGATTCAGATATCGAAAGTGCATTTGCAACTATTTCACACATACGATATGCTTTTTCTTCGCCATCCGCATTGCAAGTGTTGGCATTGCCGGAATTGCAAATGACTGCTTTTGCACAACCATCTTTAATATTTTCTTTGGTAACAATAAGCGGTGCGCCTTTAACAAGATTGGAAGTGTACATTGCTGCCGCAGTTGCTGCTGTATCGGTATAAATAAGTGCTAAATCACGCTTTTCTTTGTTTTTTCTGATACCACAATGCACGCCCGCTGCCTTAAAGCCGATAGGAGCACAAACTCCGCCGTCAATAAATTCTATACCCATTGTATTTCTCCCTTTACCTTAAAACGCAGGTGGGACAAACTCCAGTCCTGTTTGCTCCTCAAGGCCAAAAATGATATTCATATTTTGAACTGCCTGACCGGCGGCTCCCTTAACCATGTTGTCTATTGCCGACACAACAATTAATGTGCCGGTACGATCATCAAAATGAAGTGATATATCGCAAAGGTTGGTGTATTTTACATTACGCAGATTTGCTATATCTCCATCTTTAAGAACGCGAACGAAATGACTTTTATTATATTTTGCTTCATAGGCATTTCTCACTTGCTCTTTAGAAACACCGTCTCGGAGTTTAACATACATTGTTGAAATTATTCCCCTGTTAATGGGCAATAAATGAGGCACAAAGGTCACTGTAACCTGCTTGCCGGCAGCGCGTGACAAGGTTTGCTCTATTTCCGGTGTATGCCTATGAGATGCAACCTTATATGGTGCAAATGCTTCGTTGCAATCAGCAAAATGAGTGTTCTGCGCAAGTCCGCGACCAGCACCAGTTGCACCCGATTTTGAATCAATTATAATACTATCGGTTTTAACCAAACCGTTTTCAATGGCCGGAAAAAGTCCTAAACCGATTGATGTAGGATAGCAACCGGGATTTCCTATAATATCTGTGTTTTCAATTTGGTTAAAAAACAATTCCGGTAAACCATAAACTGCACGTTTGTGCAATTCGGGGCAAGTAAAGTCGAGTCCGTACCATTCCTTGTAATCCTCTTCGGAATCAAGGCGGAAATCGGCGCCCAAATCAATAAATTTCTTGCCAAGTGAAACGCATTTAACAGCTATTTCTTGTGAAAGACCATGTGGTACGCAAGCAAAAATAACATCACTTTTATTAATAACTTCTTCGTTATTTTCACAGACCAAATCACAAATCCCAAGAAACGACCCATAAACATCGCTTAACGCCTTGCCCTCAAAGCTTACAGAGCCAATAGCGGCAATAGTCACTTGTGGGTGAGTAAGCAAAATTCTTACAAGCTCGGCACCGGCATATCCTGTTGCGCCGATAATTCCTGCATTAATCATTTTGAATCCTCCCCAATATTTTTTAACAACTCTTTGATTCTGTTTGCCTGAAATTCCACGCATTTCGGTGCCGGTCCGCCATAAACCGTTCGATCAGAAACACAGCGTTCAAGCGAAATTGCGTCATACACACCGTCATCGAACAAATCGCACACGGTAACGTATTCACAAAGCGGCAGTTCTTCTAAAGTTGTGCCTAGTTCAAGACACTTAGCCACCAATTCGCCCGATGCTTTATAAGCATCTCTGAACGGCAAACCTTTTGAAACAAGGAAATCAGCGCAGTCGGTTGCGTTGATAAATCCACCCGCAGCGGCTTTTCTCATATTTTCTGAGTTAACCTTCATTGTATCAATCATAGGAGTAAATGCAGTTAAGCACATTGTAACAGTATCAACTGCGTCAAAAACAGCTTCCTTATCCTCCTGCATATCTTTGTTATAAGCAAGCGGAATACCCTTCATTACGGTAAGTAAAGTCATCAAATCGCCAAAAACACGACCTGATTTTCCCCTTACCAATTCTGCAATATCGGGGTTTTTCTTCTGTGGCATGATAGATGAACCAGTAGAAAATGCATCATCTAATTCAACAAATTTAAACTCAAACGAACTCCACATAATTATCTCTTCCGCAAAGCGAGAAAGATGAACCATCACAATGGACAGCACGCAAGACAATTCAATACAAAAATCGCGATCCGAAACTCCGTCCAGACTGTTATGAGTAACACCGTTCATTCCTAAAGCTGATGCTACCGCTTCCCTATCCAATGGATAGGTTGTTCCGGCCAAAGCACAAGAACCTAGCGGCGACACATTCATACGCTTCTTGCAATCGTCAAGACGTTCTATATCTCTAAGTAGCATTTGAGCATAGGCAAGGAAATGATGACCCAATGTTATAGGTTGAGCCCTTTGCAGATGTGTATACCCCGGCATAACAGTCGATTTATAAAGCAATGCTTTGTCGGTCACAACCTCAATCAAACCAATAATCATTGATTTTAACTCATTGCACTTAGTCGTAAGATATAGTCTGATGTCAAGCGCTACTTGGTCATTTCTGCTTCTCGCCGTATGCAGCCTTTTTCCAGAGTCGCCAAGGCGCTTTGTTAACTCACCCTCAACAAAGGTATGAATATCCTCTGCCGACTTGTCAATTTCCAACTTGCCGCTGTCGATGTCGCTTAATATTGAATCCAACTCATCAACGATTTTTCGGCTTTCAATTAAGTCAATAATCCCTGTTTGACCAAGCATTGCAGCGTGAGCCTTAGAGCCCTCAATATCCTGTTTGTACATACGGCTGTCAAAAGCAATTGAACTGTTAAAATCGTTTGTCTTTGGATCAATTTCCTTTTTGAACCTTCCTGTCCAGAGTTTCATCACATTACCTCATTATTAATAATCAAAATGCTTTTTATAAAAACTAATATTACAAAGTTTGTTCTAACATCCACTTATACAATTTTAAATTCGAATATGCTTGAATCCAGCTATCATGATCCACACCCTCATATAATGACAGTCTTGCATTACCACCTTGGCATCGAATTCTGTTAACCATGTCGATGCTTTCGCTGGCAGGGATACATGAATCAACAGTGCCATGATGCGCCCAAACAGGTGTAGTTTTTAGCATTTCTGTGTTCCAGCAAATACCCGTTCCGCAAACTGGTATTATTGCAGCAAAACGTTCTGGATTTGCAATTCCCCAGCCCCAAGTTCCGGTGCCGCCCATGCTAAGTCCTGTTAAATACACTCTTTTGGGGTCAATCGGGAGAACCTCAATAATATAATCTAAGTAATCATTAAGGGATTCTATAAAGCAGCCCCAATATTTTCCCTTTGGACATTGAGGCGCCACCATGAAAAATGGAAGCCCTTCACCCTGTTCCGGTTTTGCTAAGTCGAACGGAAGGTTGAAATGTATTAAACTTCCGTCATCGCCACGCTCTCCTGCACCATGTAAGCAAACCAACAACGGCCACTTTCCGGTGTTTGTGTCTTTGTTATATTTAAGAGGAGTATACTGCAAGTAAGGAAAACTTTGCTTATTTTCAATCGGGTTTTCCCATTTTTTTAATTCTGTCATATTAAAAACTTAGTCCTTCTTCCACTTTTTTGCCATTACTTTAATCGGAAGTCCAAACAAGTTGATAAATCCGGCAGAATCCTTTTGATCGTAAACCTGATCCTCATCGAATGTTGCAACTTCTTCATCATACAAGCTAAGTGGAGAAGTAACCCCGGCATTAATCATGTTGCCCTTATAAAGCTTTAATGTTACTTCACCAGTAACAGTTTCTTGTGTTTTATTAACAAATGCGTCAAGAGATTCCCGCAATGGAGTGAACCACTGACCATTGTAAACCAATTCTGCATATTTAACAGAAATAAGCTCTTTATAATGCTGTGTATCTCTGTCGAGAGTAATTGTTTCCAAGACCTGATGTGCCCTATAAAGAATTGTGCCGCCGGGAGTTTCGTAAACGCCTCTTGATTTCATGCCAACAAGACGGTTTTCAACCAAATCAGCAAGACCTATACCATTTTCGCCGCCAACCTTGTTAAGATATTTAACCATTTCAACAGCACCCATCTTTTTGCCGTCAATTGCAACCGGAACGCCCTTTTCAAATGAAAGCTTAACATACGTTGCCTTATCAGGAGCCATTTCAGGTGATACACTCATCTCTAAAAATCCGGGCTTGTTATACTGTGGCTCGTTAGCTGGGTTTTCCAAATCAAGACCCTCGTGTGAAAGATGCCACAAGTTTTTATCCTTTGAATAGTTGGTTTCACGATTGATTTTAAGAGGAATGTTGTGTGCCTCGGCATAATCAATCTCTTCATCTCTTGACTTAATATCCCAAATTCTCCAAGGGGCAATAATTTTCATATCAGGAGCGAAAGCCTTGATTGTAAGTTCAAAACGGACCTGATCATTACCTTTGCCTGTGCAGCCGTGACAAATGGCATCTGCGCCTTCTGCTATAGCAATTTCAACAATTCTCTTTGCAATGATAGGACGTGCAAAAGAGGTGCCAAGAAGATAATCTCCCTCATAAACTGCACCCGCTTTAAGGGTCGGGAATATATAATCTTCAACAAATTCTTTGTTTAAATCCTCAATATACAACTTAGAAGCACCGGTTTTAATTGCCTTTTCTTCAAGACCCTCCAACTCGGTTCCTTGACCTACATCACCGGAAACTGCAACAACCTCGCAGTTATCATAATTTTCTTTAAGCCACGGTATGATTATAGATGTATCCAATCCGCCTGAATATGCAAGTACTACTTTTTTAATGTCTCCCATGATTTATATCCTCCTGAATGTGTTGTTTTTATATAATATTTATAATTATACACATTTTATGCATAAAATCAAGTAATAAGCATCATTTTATTCATATTTATGCATATTTGTCATAACATACAAATATTACTGCTAAAAATCAAAATAATAAGTTTATTATACCGTTTATTTAAAATAAATTCAATTAACTGCTTTAAATTATATTATCTTCATATATAATATAATAAAGTAAAAATTATAAGGGAGCGATTAATTATGCCGTTTGTAGAAATAAGTGCAAAAGAAATTGATAAAAACGCAATTAGCCTCATTTCCCAAGAGTGGGCACTTGTCACAGCAGGAAGCAGTGATAAGTTTAATATGATGACCGCAAGTTGGGGCTTCTTGGGTGAAATGTGGGGCAAAGATTGTGCCATTGCAATGATTCGTCCACAACGCTATACGCTGGAATTTATTAATAACAGCGATTATTTTACCTTGAGTTTTTATGGTGATAACAAAGTAGTTCACAAGGTTTGCGGCTCAAAATCAGGGCGCGATATCGACAAGGCGAAAGAGTCGGGGCTTGTCCCCATTTTTGATAACGGTGCTGTTTATTTCGAGCAAGCCGAGCTTGTAATTGTGTGCAAAAAACTTTATGCCTCCCAAATTGAAAAAGAATCCTTTATCGACAAGGAATGTTTAAAGTGGTATCCAGATAATGATTTCCACAAAATGTTTGTTGGCGAAATTGTTAAGGTGCTAAAAAAAGCATAGTAAATAAAACGAAAGAGCTAAAGTCAAACAGTTGATTGACTTTAGCTCTTTTTTTGATTAATACAAGTTGATTAAAAACAATTTTCAGTTTTA
>JAQVYP010000033.1 GCA_029004655.1 Oscillospiraceae bacterium
AAAGCAAATATGGGGTATGAATACATTTTATTTGATCTTGACGGCACGTTGACAGATTCTGCATTGGGAATTATAAACGCTATTGAGTATGCTCTTGAAAAATTCGGAATAGAAGTGAAAGATAAAAAATCACTTTACAAATTTATTGGTCCGCCGCTATTAGAGAATTTTGAAAAATTCTGTGGATTTTCGGAAGAAAAAGCAACTAAGGCGAGCGAGTATTTCCGTGAATATTATTCAGGAAAGGGTATGTTTGAAAATTCGGTATACGGCGGAATTGACGAGATGCTTTTCAAATTAAAAAGCTTAGGCAAAACTCTAATTGTCGCCACATCCAAGCCTGAAGAATTTGCAAAAAAGATTCTTGAACATTTCGGTCTGTCAAAGCATCTTGATGTTATTGTAGGCAGTTCTATAAATGTCACCAGGGAAAATAAAACCGACGTTATCCGCTCTGCGCTTAAAAGTCTTGATGCAAGTAATTTATCAAAATTAGTGATGGTGGGCGACAGGAAGTATGACATTATTGGCGCAAAAAATTGTGGAATCGATTCGATCGGCGTGCTGTACGGCTTTGGAAGTCGTGATGAATTAGAAAAGGCAAATGCAAATTATATTGTTGAAACAGTGGAAGATTTGAAAAACATGTTGCTGGAAAAATAATTTGAAAAAAGTCGGTGCGGTCGGTTGACTCTTTGATTTTTTTCGGATTGTTTAACTAAAATTAGAAAATTAAAATGCGGCTATGATAGATTAATGTCAAAGCCGTATTTTTTTGTTTTACATCTCACTTTTGTTATGTGACTGAGTTACAGAAAACTTTCAAAAAAGTTATATACTGATAATATGACAATTTCTAAAAGAGTATACTATTAATAAATGTCAATGTCTAAAACAAAAAATATGAGTATCAAACACGATTAATCGGAGGGTAAATGATGGATAAAGTGCAAAAAGTTCTTATTGTCGGCGGTGTTGCTGGTGGTGCTACTGCCGCCGCAAGAATTCGCAGGCTGGATGAAAAAGCCCAAATCATTATGTTCGAGCGTGGGGAGTATATTTCGTTTGCAAACTGCGGTTTGCCATATTATATCGGCGGAGAAATTAAAGATAAATCGGCACTTACTTTGCAAACACCGGAAAGTTTTAACGCCAGATTTAACGTTGATGTGCGAGTTCTTAACGAAGTAACAGCAATTAATCCAAAGTCAAAATCGGTTACCGTGAAAAATCATAAAATCGGCAAAACCTATGAGGAATCATACGATAAATTAATTCTATCCATGGGTGCAGAGCCAATCAAACCAAATATTGAAGGAATTAATTCCGATAAGGTGTTTACGCTTCGCAATATTCCTGATACCTATAGAATCAAGGAATATATAGAGAATAATAAACCTCGCAGGGCCGCAGTTGTAGGCGGTGGATTTATTGGCGTTGAAATGGCAGAGAATTTGAGGGGCGCAGGGCTTCAAGTGACCTTGATTGAAATGGCGGATCAAGTGATTGCTCCAATTGATTATGACATGGCGAGTGATGTTCATCGCCACATTGAAAGCAAGGGCGTAAAACTGATTCTCGGCAATGCTGTTCGCTATATTAAGGATAATAACGGAGCATTAAAAATTGCTTTGAACAGCGGTGAAGTTGATGCTGATTTGGTTGTTATGGCAATTGGCGTTACCCCCGAAACGAAAATTGCAAAGGATGCCGGCCTCGCTTTGAATGGGCGTGGCTCAATTATTGTGGATGACCACATGCTTACCAGCTCACCGGATGTTTATGCAGTCGGAGATGCCATTGAAATTACAGATTTCGTTACCGGAAATAAAGGTGTTGTGCCGCTTGCAGGTCCGGCAAACAAGCAGGGGAGAATTGCCGCCGACAACATTTGCGGAATTGACAGTGTTTATGCCGGAACTCAAGGCTCATCAATCTTAAAGGTGTTTGACCTGACAGTTGCATCGACGGGTATTAATGAAAAGACGGCGAAGAAGTTAGGACTTAACTACGATAAATCATTCACCTATTCCGCGAACCATGCAAGCTATTATCCCGGTGCTGTTAATATGTCTATCAAGACGATTTTTGAAAAGGAAACAGGCAGAATTCTGGGAGCTCAAATTGTTGGTTATGATGGTTCTGATAAACGCTGTGATATTTTTGCTGTTGCTATCCGCGCTAAAATGACGGCATATGATTTAACAAAGCTAGAACTTTGCTACGCTCCGCCTTACGGTTCTGCAAAAGATCCTGTAAACATGGTTGGGTTTGTAATCGAAAACCTATTGACAGGAAAGGTTAAAAATTTCCACTGGCACAATGTTGCGAGCCTTCCGCGTGATGGCAGTGTTACATTGCTTGACACCCGCACTGTGCATGAATATGAAAATGGCTGTATTGATGGATTTATTAATATTCCACTCGATGCGCTAAGGAGTCGTTTAAACGAATTAGACAAATCTAAGACGGTTTACGTCACCTGCCAAGTTGGGCTTCGTGGCTATGTTGCGGCAAGGATTTTATCGCAAAATGGATTTGATGTATATAACCTAAGCGGCGGTTACAGGCTGTATCATTCGATTTTTGGCGAAAGTGGACCGACCCCAACTTTAAGCGGATTGAATCCAGAAACACAGCTACCCGAAGATACCGAAAATATTTCCAAAGAAATTAAGACTATTAATCTTGATGCTTGCGGACTTCAATGCCCCGGCCCGATTGTAAAATTATCAACTGCGTTGAATGAAGCGAATGAGGGCGATGTGATTGAAATTTCTACCACCGATCCAGCTTTTGCAAGCGACATCAGCGGATATTGTCGGAGAACTGGCAATCGGTTTTTGGGCAGTGACAGCGATAAAGGTATTAGTGTTGCAAGAATTAAAAAATGCACAATGCTAGAACAGTCTGCCGCACAAGCACCATCAAAAGACAATAAAAACATTATAGTTTTTTCTGGCGATTTGGATAAAGCAATTGCTTCTTTCATTATTGCCAATGCCGCAGCCGCAATGGGCAGAAAAGTTAGCATGTTCTTTACATTCTGGGGACTTAACATTTTGCGCAAGCCCGAAAAGGTTAAGGTTAAGAAAAATTTTATTTCCACAATGTTTGGAATGATGATGCCGAGAGGCTCGCAAAAGCTTTCCCTTTCCAAGATGAACATGGGCGGCATGGGCGCCAAAATGATTCGTGGGGTAATGAAATCAAAGAATGTTGACAGCTTAGAAGATTTGATTAAATTAGCACAATCAAACGGCGTTGAGCTGCTTGCTTGTTCAATGAGCATGGATGTTATGGGCATTCAAATGGACGAACTTGTTGACGGTGTGAAGCTTGCCGGAGCGGCAGCCATGATTGCAAACGCAGAAGAATCTGACATGTCGCTGTTTATCTAACTCCTTGTGCAACACAACTTTAAATTATTAACGACTGATACTAATTCCAAATAAAAATCAACCAATCTTCGCGGTCTTTTGTTTGCGAGACTGCGTTGTCGTTCTCGGCGGGCGATAGCCCGCCTTCGTCCTCCGCCTTGTCTCACAAACAAAATCCTCGCAAATCTTGGTCACTTTTTAATTGGAATTAGTATGACACTGTATGAACGGTGTCAGTTTTCTTGCCCTCAAATAGTTTCTCTATAGAATTTGTGGTATATCTTATTGTTGCCGCCCTGTATATTTTAGTGTTGCTGAAATATTGACATCATTGTGATGTCGTGATATCATTAATAAAATTGAATATTGCAATTTACGGTTGTGCTTTTAAAGGGCACATTAAAAGGGAATTCGGTTAAAATCCGAAACAGCTCACTCTACTGTAAGGGCTACGAAACATTGTTGCGCCACTGAGAAATTGGGAAGGCAAATGGATTAGGTTTGAAGCTCTAAGTCAGGAGACCTGCCATAAATTTAGCGCTCGTCCTTCGGTGAGGTAGGAATGGCTTTTCTCATGTTTATAATCAGAAAATGCTGTTATCCTCTTTGTTGTAAAGGGATGACAGCATTTTTTAGACTTATTTTATAAGAAATAAAATAATTAAAGGAGGGATTAAATGAAAGACACGTTTTCCGGACTTCACCCAATTGTAAACTTTACATATTTTACAGCAGTTATATTGTTTAGTATGTTTTTTATGCATCCTGTGTTTTTAGGTTTTTCACTTGTCTCTGCTTTGATTTATTCTATTTATTTAAACGGAATAAAGGCTGCGAAATTTAATTTTTTATATATGCTTCCGCTATTACTTCTGGTTGCATTAATAAACCCTTTATTTAATCATGAGGGTGTAACAATTTTGCTGTTTATAAACGATAATCCTATTACATATGAATCAATTATTTACGGAATAGCAAGTGCCACAATGTTTATTTCGGTGATTATTTGGTTTTCTTGCTATAACTCAGTAGTAACGTCAGATAAATTCATATATTTGTTTGGAAAAATAATTCCGTCACTTTCATTGATTTTGTCTATGACCTTGAGATTTGTACCCAAATTTAAAGCACAAATAAAAGTGATTTCCAATGCGCAAAAGTGCATCGGCAGGGACGTTTCAAATGGCAACGTTTTACAAAGAGCACGAAACGGAATCAAGATTATTTCCATTCTCATCACATGGGCGCTGGAAAATTCAATCGAAACAGCAGACTCAATGAAATGTCGTGGTTATGGTTTAAAGGGGCGCACTAGTTTTTCAAATTATCGGTTTGACAAGAGAGACAAATCGGTTTTGGGAACAATCTGCGGTTTGATTTTATTAATGATTTTCGGTATGGTTTTGGGAGAAAACACAATTGATTATTTTCCCTCAATTATATTCAAGGAAATCACGATAATCAGCGCTATTGTTTATATTGGCTATGCCGCTCTGTTGCTGATTCCTGTTGCTTTGAACATAATGGAGGATATAAAATGGTATCATTTGAAATCAAAGATTTAAGTTTTTTTTATCCAAACAGTGAGAAGAAAGCTTTAAACAATATAAATATACAAATTGAGCAAGGTGAATTCATCACTATTTGCGGAAAATCGGGTTGCGGCAAAAGCACATTATTAAGGCATTTAAAGCCGATTTTAACCCCCCATGGGGACAAAACCGGTGAAATCTTTTTTGAGGGACAGCCGCTTTTAAAAATGAATTTAAGAGAACAAGCGTCCAAAATAGGATATGTTTTGCAAAATCCTGATAATCAAATTGTGACCGACAAGGTGTGGCATGAGCTTGCCTTTGGACTTGAAAGTTTAGGGCTGGATAACGCGACAATTAGACTTCGGATAGCTGAAATGGCAAGCTTTTTCGGAATTCAAGATTGGTTTATGAAAGATGTGGCGGAGCTTTCGGGTGGTCAAAAGCAGCTGCTTAATTTGGCATCTATAATGGCTATGCAGCCCCAAGTTTTGATATTGGATGAACCCACCTCACAACTTGACCCGATAGCTGCATCGGAGTTTTTGGAAACTGTCAAGAAAATAAATCGTGAAATCGGCACAACTGTCATTCTTTCAGAACATAGATTGGAAGAAGTTTTCCCGATGTCGGACAGGGCAGTTGTTATGGATAATGGCGAAATAATAGTTTGTGATACACCCCAAAATGTTGGCGAAAGATTAAAGAAAAACGAAAACGATATGTACGTTTCAATGCCTAGCGCAGTGCAGATTTATGGGGGAATTGAAAGCAATCTGCCGTGCCCTCTAACCGTCCGAGAAGGCAGAAAATTTTTGGATAGTCTTGGTTTAAAGCCAAATGATGAATACATCACTGAAAAAAAACAAGCCAAAAATCCAGCAGAAACAGTAATTTGTCTAAATGACGTTTGGTTTAAATATGAAAAAAGCGGCAAGGACATTATAAAAGGTTTATCTCTTGAAGTGAAAAAAGGCATGATTCACGCAATAGTGGGGGGAAACGGTACAGGAAAAACGACTGCGCTAACGCTCATCAATGGAGTAAACAAGCCATATCGTGGAAAGGTAAAGCTAAACGGAAAAGAAATTGCTAAATATTCCGGCAAAGAATTATTTAGCAACAATTTAGGGGTGCTGCCTCAAAATCCGCAGGCATTGTTTGTTAAAAACACTGTTGAACTTGATTTGCTGGAAATGTTAAGCGATAAACACTTAAGTCAAGAGGAAAAGAGCAATAAGGTGAATGAAGTTGCCGAACTGGTGGAAATAACCGACCGACTGCAAATGCATCCATATGACCTGAGCGGCGGAGAGCAGCAAAAAGCGGCACTGGCAAAAGTGCTTTTGCTGGAACCAAAAATTCTTCTTCTTGATGAACCGACAAAAGGACTTGATAATTTCTTCAAAATCAAGCTTGGTGGTATCTTAAATAAGCTTATTTCAAATGGTGTGACAGTCTTGCTTGTGTCGCATGACATTGAATTTTGTGCAAAGTTTGCAGATGTTTGTTCTATGTTTTTTGACGGTAGTGTGATTACTACCAATACACCCAAAATGTTTTTCAGCGGCAACAGCTTTTATACTACCGCCGCAAACAGAATGTCAAGACATCTGTTCAGGAATGCAATTACAAACGAGGATGTGATAAAATCATGCAATCAGAGTTAAATGAAAGCAACAGAATAAGCAAAAGGTTAGTGCTAACAGCCGCAATAATTTTGATTGCAGTTCCGCTGACCATTGCGTTCGGAATTTTCTTTTTAGATGACAAAAAATACTATATCATCAGTTTATTGATAATTATATATACGATGATACCCTTTTTTATTTCATTTGAAAAAAGGCGGCCACAGGCCAGAGAGCTTTTAGTAATAGCTATCCTTTGCGCGATTACCGTTGCTGGAAGAGCCGCGTTTGTTATGCTGCCGCAAGTAAAACCCGTAGCTGCAATTGTAATAATTTCAGGCGTATGCTTTGGACCGACAAGTGGATTTTTGGTGGGCGCTGTTTCGGCTTTTGTTTCCAATATCTTTTTTGGTCAAGGACCGAGTACACCGTGGCAAATGTTTTGCTTTGGCCTTATCGGCTTTTTAGCAGGTATTCTTTTTAGAAAAGGAATAATTCAAAAGAGCAGATTTTCACTTTGCATCTTCGGCGGAATTTCAGTAATAGTGATATACGGCGGCATTATTAATCTTAGCGCACTTCTGATGTTTTCAGCAAAGTTTTCGTGGAAAGCCCTGATGACAATCTATGCGGCTGGGATACCATTCGATTTGGTTCATGCGGCAAGCACAATGTTTTTCTTGGTTGTCCTTTCAAATCCAATGATTGTTATACTCGACAGAATAAAGAAAAAATACGGTCTAATTGAGACTTAAAATTTATTTGAATAGCAAAAGAGCCAGTATTTATACTAATTCCAAATAAAAATCAACCAATCTTCGCGGTCTTTTGTTTGCGAGACTGCGTTGTCGTTCTCGGCGGGCGATAGCCCGCCTTCGTCCTCCGCCTTGTCTCACAAACAAAATCCTCGCAAATCTTGGTCACTTTTTAATTGGAATTAGTATTAGGCCACAAAACGGCTTAAATACTGGCTCGTAAATTGTACGGATATTAAATAAAGAATTTTCTGTGGAGGGATTCTTTCCATGGCTTGTGTATTGCAATGACGATCAATCCCATTCCAATCAAAAATAGTGCCACTAACGGATAAATTGACCATACAAGCTTATCTCGCAAATGAAATGTATAATTGATTAAAAGCTCAATCAGCACACCAAAAAGTCCGCTCGCTATTATGGCACCACCAAAAATAAACAGGTATCCTCGTTTTACATATCTAATTAAGGCAATTTGAGTTATAACAATCAATGCTATGCCACCGACAACAGGAAAAGCAAATGATAAAAACCAACCGCCATGCGTTACCAAATCGATGTAAAAAAGATATAGAGCAACCACAGCAAAGTCAGCAGCAGAAAAGATAACAGGATTGGGGTTCCTGAACCAAATAGGGAGAATGGCCGCGGTATATACTATAAGAATTGCACCAACGGCATATCCTGCCCATGTTATACTGTCGTTTACGCTCAAATCAATCATAAGCGTTAATACAAGCGGAATCAGGCAAATAATAGACAAAACAAAAAGAATACCGCTTTGGCTGATGGTTTCTTCGTTGTTTTTATTATAGGGTGGATAAAGAGTTTTCCCGTTCTGTTGCGGTACATCAGGATGATATACAACTGTGCTGCAAAGCGGGCACTTAGGCTCGCTTTCGCTCAGTTCTACACCACATTTTATACAAAAAGACATTTTATGTCACCTCTGATTGCTTTCAATTTTCATGTTAAGTCCTAGATTTTTCAAATAATTAAAAAAACTATGCTCCAAGGTTGGCTCTTTGATATTTCGAATAATATTTATATATAATTTATCTCCGAAAGACAGCACGCCACAATTGTTTGTTCCGGTTGCCTGAATACCTAGGACAAAATCAACACGTTCCACATATTGCGACATTTCCTCCGGAAGCTTGACCACCCCCAGATTAGAAAGAGTCAGGCACGATTTCTTTTCGCCAACCATATTGTAAACGGTTTTTAATGCAATATTTTTGATAAACAGCGGCATAATTTTGAGAAGTAATATTTTTTCGGCTTTGACATTTGCGGTAATGAGTGATGACATATACTTATTGTTAAGCTCTATACCCATCTTATGATGCACTATTTTGGTAATTTCCTCAAAAGAATAATCGCCCATTCTCGGATTGATACCGGGGGTGATATACAGCACGAAGTTTCGAAGGGAAATGCTTTCAAACATCTTACGAAGATTAACAGGAACCAGAACCTTGACCGGCTTTTGAAGATTTCGGTTCGGAACTTTTTCATTTTGTATTTCTATAATCGAAGCTATCATTACAGAAGTTATTAATTCAGTCAAGGTAACATTAAAAGACTTTGCTATTTGCAAAACTTGATTTACATCCATAACGCCGGAGGTCAGATGCAAAAAGCCATCGTTTTCGTGAGTGCCTTTCAGACGATAGGCATTGGATTCTTGACGGCCTGATGACACATTTCCCTCATTCTTGAGAAAGCTGTCCTCAAGCTCTGCATCTGAAGGCTCCTCTGAACGGTCAAGCACGCCGCTGTTGCTTGGAATTGTAATGCCATGCTTTTGAGAAAGATATTCTGCCACAAGCGTTTTTAAAAATATCATTCCACCATTGCCATCGGTGAGGGCGTGAAAAATTTCAACGGCAATCCTATTTTCATAATAAAGTACACGAAATGCACATTTGCGAATATCGTTAAAAGGCATTCTTGATAATGGATAACAGGTGTCCTGCCGGACATTTGGGGCTTTAGGAATTTCTTCAAGATAATACCAGAAAACGCCTCTCCGTACCCGCACTGCAATTGACGGAAATCGCTTGACTGTCACATCTAGCGCCGATTGCAGAATTTCTTTGTCTATCGGCTCTTTTAGGGTTATGGAAATACGGAATAAGTTGTTCCATCTGCGTCGCTTTGCCGCGGGATATATTTTTGCCGCATTATCAAGCCGCATCCATCGGAGTTTATGATCTTTCATACAATGCCTCCGTGATAAATTCAGCCATCTTTTCATGGTCTTTTTTGGTTTCCTTTATACCGTACAACATATATCCGTGCCACATTTTTGGAGTTATGATCAGCTCAGATTTTGAACCGCTTTTCAGCAGCTTATTGTGCAGTTCTATCGAATCGTCCAACATTATTTCATCTCCGCCAACAAATATCAGAGATGGCGGCATTCCTTTGAGCTCACCGAAAAGCGGCGATACGAGAGGGTTATTAAAATCATCTGTATAACTCGAAGCAAAAAAATTCAACCGTTCCTTTGTTATGGACGGATCGTTATTAATATTATAATCATAGGATTTGCCTGATGAAGTAAGGTCTGTCCAAGGCGAAATAGCTATGATTCCGCAGGGTAATGGTAAGTTCAGCTCTTTTATTTTTAAGCACAGGGAATAAATAAGTCCGCCGCCAGCAGATTCACCACAAAGGATTATTTCATCATTTCTGTATCCACTGTCAAGCAAATATTTATAGGCACTAAAAGCATCTTCAAGTGCCGCAGGAAAACGATCTTCGGGCGCTAAACGATAAGCGATGCAGAACACTTTAATGTTGTTCTTTGCCGCAATAATTGTTCCGAATCCTTTTGCATAGTTGATATCTCCGGTAACATAACCGCCGCCGTGAAGATACAGAATCACACCGGAACGTTTAAGGCTTTTCGGTACAATAAATTCTGCTGTAAAGTTTTCAAAAGCAGTAGGCAAATAGTTCACCATTCTTTTATGCGTACCTGCCATCAAATTGCCGATCGTTGCCGTACCCATTCTTTCAGTTTTTATAGAAAAACCCGCTAAAAACGGCTTGAGAATTTCAAGCTGCATTCTTACAAATTTCGTTGAGATAGCCATTTGTAAACAACCTCCAAAATTTATGTGAAAAATAATTATTAATAGATTATCTGGAGCTTAATTAATCAGATACATAATTTCCGTGAAAAAGTCAAATACTGCTAAATTAACTTTTGCTTTTTTATTATTGTATCATCTTAGGTTTATATTATCAATGCAAATGCTAGATTTATCAGGTTAAAAGTAATATTTTAACAAATATTTAAAGGAGCTACCTATATGATTCAGTGTCTGATTTTCGGGGGACTGTTCAATTTGCTTCGTACAAATGGTTGTTAATATTTAATCAAGAGTATATAATGATATAGAAAAAGCATTAATAAAAAGACATGGATGGTACATATATGGGTAAAATTATGGTTTTGGCTGAGAAGCCGTCGGTTGGCAGGGAACTTGCGAGGGTGCTTGGCTGCAAGCAGAGCCGCGAAGGTTACATTGAGGGAAGCAATTATATTGTCACATGGGCACTCGGACACCTTGTCACACTTGCAGACCCCGAATATTATGGAGACAAATATAAAAAGTGGAATCTTGAAACGCTGCCGATGCTACCCGCAAAGCTCGAAACTGTTGTAATCAAGGAAACCTCTCGACAGTATAAAGTAGTCAAAGATTTACTGCGAAGCCCTACAGTTGGTGAGCTTGTAATAGCAACTGATGCCGGGCGGGAAGGCGAACTTGTTGCACGTTGGATTATTGAAAAGGCGGGCTTTAAAAAACCTATAAAGCGACTTTGGATATCTTCTCAAACCGATAAGGCAATCAAGGAAGGCTTTAGAAGCCTGCACCCTGCCAGAGAATATGAAAATCTTTATTATTCGGCGCTCTGCCGAGCTCAGGCAGATTGGCTAGTTGGTTTAAATGTTACACGCGCATTGACCTGCAAATTTAACGCACAGCTCTCTGCAGGTCGCGTTCAAACCCCGACACTTGCCATGATAGTTGAGCGGGAGGAAGAGATTCGCAAGTTTTCGGCGAAAGAATATTACACAGTAACGGCGACTCTGCCGGCATTCGATATATATTGGAAAGACAAAAAGTCGATGCAGGGACGCACATTTGATAAGACAAAAGCGGAAGATGTGGTTCATAAGATAGAGGGCGGCCAAATGACGGTAACTGAGGTGCGCCGTGAGCTTAAACGTGAGCGAGCTCCGCTTTTATATGATCTGACCGAGCTTCAACGCGATGCCAACCGCCGATACGGCTTCTCAGCAAAGCAAACGCTGGGCATTATGCAGCAGTTGTATGAGAAATATAAGCTGCTGACCTATCCTCGTACCGATTCACGTTATCTTACTGCCGACATCGTGCCGACTTTGACAGAACGTCTTCACAGTATTGACATTGGTCCATACAGCGTGTTTGTGAAGGCAGTGCTGCGCCAAGGTGTACATGCATCGAAACATTTTGTCGATAATTCTAAGGTCAGTGATCATCATGCTATAATTCCCACCGAACAGTATGTTGAGCTTTCGAAACTGGCCACTGACGAGCGACGAGTATATGACCTTGTGGTTAAACGCTTTCTTGCTGTACTAAGTCCCGATTTTGAATATGAGCAGGTGACTATGACAGCAGAGTGCAGCGGCGAGTTTTTTACCGCCAAGGGCAAGATTGTTATTAAAAAGGGATGGAAAGCAATCTATGAAGGCGCGGTTCAAGAGGATATTAATTTAGAAGATGAAAAAGAGCAGTTGCTGCCTGATGTAAAAAAAGGGCAAACCTATAAAGTGGTGCGAACGAAGCTTTGTACCGGAAAAACAAAACCACCCGCGCGCTACAACGAGGCAACTCTCCTCACAGCTATGGAGCACCCCGGAAAATTCATTGAAAGCAACCAACTGCGTTCTGTGATGGATGCGTCTAATGGTATAGGGACGCCCGCAACACGCGCCGACATAATTGAGAAGCTTTTTTCAGCGAATTATATGGAGCGTCGTGGCAAAGAGATTGTACCTCTAAGCAAGGGAATACAGCTTGTTGCGCTGGTTCCGCAGGATTTGAGATCACCGGAACTAACTGCGAAATGGGAGCAGAAATTGACACTTATCAGCAAAGGCACTTTACAGCAAAAGGTGTTTACTGATGAGATAAGAGGGTATGCTACTCGGCTTGTCAGCGGTGTTATTGCAAGTGATGCCAACTATCGACACGACAATATGACACGCACACCTTGCCCGCAATGCGGCAAATTCATGCTTGAGATCAACGGCAAGCACGGCAAAATGCTTGTCTGCTCTGATCGAGTATGCGGTTATCGCCAGAATTTATCTTTTCTGAGCAACGCACGCTGCCCCAATTGCCACAAAAAACTTGAGATTTTGGGCGATGGCGACAATAAGAAATACATCTGTCATACCTGCGGTTTCCGTGAAAAATATGAATATTATAACAAAAAACTTTCTGAGACTCATGGTGGCGCGTCCAAAGCTGAAGTTCGCCAATATCTTAATTCAAAGTCGAACGAGCCTCCGGCAATGTCAGCTTTTGCACAGGCATGGGCTAATGCAAACGGCGGTGAGGGTAGCTCAAACGACGGCAAAAAAAGGTAGAAAACGACATAATTAACAATGCAAATTATATTTAACACACAAAATGGAGCAATGCCTAAAAATCAGGCATTGCTCCATTTTTAATTTGTAAACAAGTATTATTAACCAAATAACGCCAATAAAACTCCGGCTGCAACTGCAGATCCGATAACACCGGCAACATTCGGTCCCATTGCATGCATAAGCAGAAAGTTTGAGGGGTTGGCTTTTTGTCCTTCAATTTGAGATACTCTAGCTGCCATCGGTACTGCGGACACACCGGCAGAACCAATTAGGGGATTGATCTTTCCACCGGATATCCAACACATAAGCTTTCCAATAAGCAGACCACCCACTGTGCTTATAATAAACGCAGCTAAACCCAGAAAAATAATCTTGAGTGTTTGCGGACGCAAAAAGTTGTCGCCAACTGCTGTTGCTCCGACTGTAACACCAAGGAAGATCGTAACTATATTAATTAAAGCGTTTTGAACGGTATCTGACAAGCGTTCCACAACACCTGATTCTTT
>JAQVYP010000034.1 GCA_029004655.1 Oscillospiraceae bacterium
TCAGGTGTTGCCCTTTCTGATGCTCTGTGCTACAATTTGGATTGTCCATAGTGATGATCCTTTCAGAATTGGTGTGTTGTAACTCAATTCTACCATAGGTTCATCGCTATGGATCCTTTTTGCTATTACAACTTCATTTTACAATCTGCCATAATTAATTAACAAACAAAAAGGTTCTAAAAAAGCCGAAAAATGGCCACATTTGGCGGCGGTGGCTCAATATACCCTAAATGCGCTATTTCACGCCATTTTTCTCGTCGTAACAAGCTCTCAAATAGATAAATGATTGTTGACAAATCATAAAAATACAAGTATTATTAAATTGGTCAAAAACTGGGTTTTTTGTGTCAATTTATTTTATTAACAGAATGGAGTTTTTCTAAAATGCCTGACCCCGACCCTATGAGTGTTATTTTTAAACTGCTTGTTTTGCTGGCGCTTATTCTCGTAAATGCATTTTTTGCAATGAGTGAAATGGCAATCATAACATTAAATGATAATAAGGTCCGAAAGCAAGCTCTTGAGGGACATAAAGGCGCGCAGAAGGTTTTGAAGCTAATTGAAAACCCGTCAAGCTTTTTATCCACCATACAAATTGGTGTAACATTGGCAGGGTTTTTAACATCTGCATCTGCAGCAGGCAATTTTGCCGAGCCACTAACAAAAACGTTTGTTGGCTGGTTAAACATAACCTCGGCATCAATGGTTTCCTTTGTCAGTGGTCTGTCAATGGTAATTGTGACTATTATAATGTCATACTTTTCACTTGTTTTGGGAGAGCTTGCGCCAAAGCGTATAGCTATGCAACGCAGTGAGGAAATATCCTATAAAGTTGTTGGCATATTGTTGGCTGTTAAAAGTGCATTGAAACTTTTTATAAAACTTTTGTCATGGTCAACTAACTTGGCTGTCAGATTTTTGGGATTTGATCCTAATGTCAGCCAGGTATCAGTCACCGAAGAAGAAATTCGTATGATGGTTGATGCAGGTGAGGAAAAGGGCGTAATTGAAGAAAGTGAAAAAGAAATGATTAACAATATCTTTGAATTTGATGATATTGTTGCATCCGATGTCATGACACATCGCACAGATTTTGTTGCTGTTGAAATCACGGAAAGTATTGCAGAAGTTATTGAAACCATATTAAGAGAAGGCTATTCAAGAATTCCGGTGTATGAAAATGAAATTGAAAATATCCGCGGTATATTATATGTAAAAGACCTTTTAAAATACGTTTCTGAAGAAATACCAAAAGATTTGAAATTATCTGAAATTATGAGAGATGTATTTTTTGTGCCGGAGTCCAAGCGTTGCCGCGATTTGTTTAACGAAATGACCGCAAAACATTTGCAAATGGTAATTGTTGCGGATGAATACGGCGGTGTTGCGGGACTTGTAACTATAGAAGATTTGATCGAATCCATCGTTGGAAATATTCAGGATGAGTATGATGACGAGGATGAGGATATGGAGCAACTTAATGAAACAACCTTTACGATTGACGGAACAACCGATATCGAAGAGGTTGAGGATCTTTTGGATACCAAATTTCCTGAAGGTGAGTATGATACAATCGGCGGATTTATCATGTCGGTTATCGGCAGAATTCCGTTGCCGGATGAAAAGCCGAGCGTCGCATATGGCGATTATGTTTTTACAGTCGAGGAAATGGAAGAACGCCGAATTGAGCATATTCGTGCCGAAAAAGTGCATGGCTCAGAGATAGCGCCGGTTGAGCAATAAAACAACACTTGGCATAGGTAAGAGATGTTATGATAAAATATCCGCATTGGGAATGAAGTTTTCCCACGGGAAACCGAAACTGCCAAAAATTAAAGCTGATGACTTCTGCGTTTTTTATCGCAGAAATTATCAGTTTTTTTATCTTGGGAGGGACAAAATAATGATTGAGTTTTTAATAGTAGGAGTAGATTTATAGGATGTTGTTTTTCTTCGAATTCATGGTATAATAATCACACGAATGTGATTATTAAAATATTAAAAGCACCTTTTGCTCGCCGCTGCGAGCGGCAACCGCAAAAGCTGTGCATATTATATCATTCATTCTTCGAATTCATGGTATAATAACAACCAATGGTTTTAGGAGATTAATATATGTATGTATGAGTATATATTAAAGCGCTCAAAACGTCGCACTATGTCACTGGAAATTTCAAAAGATTTAGAAATTATCGTTCGTGCTCCACTAAGTTTGTCCAAATTGCAAACAGACTCTTTTGTCGAGGGTCAAACAGAGTGGATTGAAAGGCATATAATAATTCGTAAAAAGCTAAATGAAAGTCAACCGGAGCTAGCAAAGGAAGAAATTTGGGAGCTGAGGGCAAAAGCAAAAGCTGTTATTCCACTAAAAGTTGATTATTATAGTCGACTTATGGATCTTGAACCAACTGATGTAAAAATCACTTCCGCCAAAACACGATTTGGAAGTTGCAGCGGTAAAAACAGCATTTGCTTTTCATATATGCTGATGCTTTATCCCGATTCTGCTATCGATTATGTGGTGGTGCACGAATTGGCACATATTAAACACCATAATCACAGTAAATTATTTTACGCACTTATAGAAAAATACATACCGGATTATAAAGAACGTACTAAATTGTTAAAATCACAATTCTAATACAATGGAATCATTTCAGGGCTGTTTTAATAGAAATAAAGGTGTTAATTAATATGCAAATTTTTATAGATGCGGACGGTTGCCCGGTGGTTGACATCACCGTAAGAGTGGCGAAGGAAAATAATATTGGGTGCGTAATATTATGTGACACTGCTCATATATTTGAAAAAGATGGAGCAACCACAATCACGGTTGAAAAAGGTGCCGATAGCGTGGATTTTAAGTTGGTAAACATGGTTCATAATGGTGATGTCGTGGTAACACAGGATTATGGACTTGCGGCAATGTGCTTGGCGAGACAGGCGTTGCCTATAAGCCAAAACGGGCTAATATTTACAGACAAAAATATTGATGAGCTTTTGTACACTCGCTATATCTCCAAAAAAATCCGCAATGCGGGTGGCAGGATTAAAGGTCCATCAAAACGAACGCCCGATCAGGATGTTGCATTCGAAGAAAAACTTAAACAGTTGGTGAAGCAACAATAGTGAAACTTGGAAAACCTATAAAAATGTTAGTGGGGTATTTATAAATGCAAGAATGGATTATTAATATTATGAATCAATTTGGGTACTGGGGTATTGCCCTGTTGATTGCAATAGAAAATATTTTTCCACCCATTCCATCGGAGATAATTCTAACTTTTGGCGGATTCATGACTACTTACACTACTATGAATATGTGGCTCGTAATTTTGTTTGCGACCATTGGTTCAATGGTGGGTGCGATTGTGCTTTATAGCGTGGGACGTTTGCTTACTCCCGAAAGGCTTGACAGGTTGATTGATAAAGTTGAGCCTGTGCTACGTATAAAAAAAGAGGATGTAAGAAAAGCAGAGAGTTGGTTTAACAAAAGAGGCAATTTCACAGTTTTCTTCTGTAGATTTATCCCTATTGTTCGCAGTCTTATCTCAATTCCGGCGGGAATGGCAAGCATGAATTTTGCGAGTTTTTTGATTTTCACCACGTTTGGTTCTGCAATTTGGAATGTGGTTTTAGTGTATCTTGGCTCGGTTTTCGGAGAGAATTGGGGCGTTATTGCTGATGTTATGGAAAAGTATTCTTCAGTTACTCTTGTGATTTTAGCCATAATCGCAATTGCTCTTGTGTCTTGGCTCATAATAAGTAGAAAAAACAAGAAAATTGAAGAGGTAACAAGTAAAAAGAATTGAATTACCTGATTTATCAAAAAATATTGGTAAAAAGTACATAGATTAAACAATAAATGCTAATTTTCAACATTAAAAAGCATAAAGCTTGACTAAATTGCAATAATAAGGTATAATATTTCTCTACAGCTACTAGTGTTACGAATTATGACGATAAACGAGGAGTGTAATCCTCGTTTATTTTTTTGCAATAAAGGCATAATAGAAGCATAATAGTGAAAAAATAGAAACAGAAACGAGGAAACACATGGAAGACATCTCTTTTTCAGAGCTTAATTTAATGCCAAAGATACAAATGGCAATTGATGAAATGGGTTTTGATGTATCAACTGAAATTCAAGCAAAGGCAATTCCGATGATCAGATCGGGTGTAGACGTTATTGGTCGTTCGCAAACAGGGACAGGTAAAACAATAGCATTTGCTATTCCTGCAATAGAGAAAATTGATACTGATGAGGAACGATCAACAGTTCAAGTGCTTATTCTGTGCCCAACGCGTGAGCTGGCACAGCAGGGCTGCGAGGAAATCAAAAAACTTATCAAGTACAAATCCGGAATTTATCCGGTTGAAGTGTATGGTGGAGCTCCAATGGACCGCCAAATAATGAAACTTCGCAAAGCAAATATTGTTATTGGCACTCCGGGCCGTGTAATGGATCATATGCGCAGACGCACATTGAAGCTTGATAATTTGAAAATGGTTGTGTTGGACGAAGCAGACGAAATGCTAAGCATGGGATTTAAAGAGGATATTGAAACAATCCTTATTGATACTCCGGCTGACAGGCAAACTGTTTTGTTCTCTGCAACAATGCCTGCATCAATCATGGCTCTGACTAAACAATTTCAAAAAAATCCGAAAGTAATTGAGATAAACAAGGCACAGGTTACATTGGAAAATATTAATCAGGCATTTGTGGATGTTCCAATGGGTAGAAAAATGGACGCATTAAATCTTTTGCTTCGTTTTTATTCACCTAAGTTAGCAATGATTTTTTGTAACACCAAAAGCATGGTTGATGATGTTTCAGGATACCTGACCAACAATGGTTTTAATGCTGAAGGTTTGCACGGGGATATGAAACAGGCACAGCGTACGAAAGTAATGGACAGCTTCAAATATGGCAAAACTGCGATTCTTGTTGCTACCGATGTTGCGGCTCGCGGTATAGATGTTAATGATGTTGATTATGTTATTAACTTTGATATTCCGCAAAATGTTGAGTATTATGTGCATAGAATCGGTCGTACCGGACGTGCAGGAAAAGCTGGCAAAGCACTAACCATTTGCAGTGGACGCCATCAAGCATACACAATGAGAAGTATTGCATTTTCAGTTAAGTCTGAAATCAACGAAATTCCCATTCCTTCCGTTGAAGATATTAATGCAAAAAGCGATGAGAATCACATTATAGCGATTGAAGAAGCACTCAACTCCAGAGCTAAAGACAAGTTTACGAATATGGCACAAGAACTTATTTCCAAAGGATATGAAGCGGAAAAAATCGCTGCGGTAATGCTTCAACTTCATTTCGGAACTGAGGAAACACATTTAAAAGATATTAAGGTCGAGGCCAGAAGTAAACCGATTGCACAGGGTTCCTTCCGTGCAAACGGGGACTTTCAAAAAATTGTTATTGATATTGGACGCAGTAACCGTGTTGCACCAAATCATATTGTTGGTGCTATTACAGAGCGAACTTCATTATCAGGAAAAGATATCGGTAAGATTGAGATTTTTGACGACCGTACGGTTGTAGCTGTTCCGTCAAGCAATATATCATCAGTTGTTGATGATATGGTTGGTTGTAAAATATGTGGTCAACCAACAAAAACAGCGCTTTTTTCAGACAAGCAAAAACCTGCTGCAAGGCGCTATTACGGTAAGAATGAAAAGGACAGCAACAGTAGAAGAACTAACGGATACCGCCCAAAGCGCTCATATTAAATATAAAATTTAAGTAAAATGCCCGTGTTAAAAACCACCATTTATAGGTGGTTTATACACGGGCATTTTTGCTTTATTTTAAAAATATTGAATTAATAAAAACAGATGGGAATCAACTAATATATCTATTAGCTGATTCCCACTACGAATATTATATTTAGCCGAGAATTTTCTTTAAATCCTCATCAGGAGTGGAAATTGGAGAAATGTTGAAGTTTTCCACTAGGTAGTTCAACACATTTGGTGAAATAAAGGCAGGCAGTGTTGGCCCGAGATAGATATTATTGATACCCAGTGACAGCAAAGTCAGCAAGATGCAAACCGCTTTTTGTTCATACCAAGAGAGAACAAGCGTTAATGGCAAATCGTTAACGCCGCAATCGAAAGCATCAGCTAATGCTAAAGCTACACGAATTGCACTGTAGGCATCGTTGCACTGACCCATATCCATTATACGCGGTAATCCGCCGATTTCTCCCAAATCCAAGTCGTTAAAGCGGTATTTGCCGCAGGCAAGAGTAAGAATGATACTGTCTTTTGGCGTCTTCTTAACAAACTCGGTATAATAATTGCGTCCGGGTTTTGCACCGTCGCAACCACCAACTAGGAAGAAATGTTTGATTGCTCCGCCCTTTACAGCATCAATCACTTTATCGGCAACAGATAAAACTGTACCGTGGCCAAATCCGGTCGTCACTTGTGTGCCGCCGTTAATGCCGGTCATTGGGTGATCTTCGGAATAGCCACCAAGTTCTAGTGCCTTTTCAATAACAGGTGTAAAATCTTTTTCGTCATCTATATGTACCATTCCCGGATAGGCAACTACTTCGGTGGTAAATATGCGGTCGCGATAGTTGTCTTTTACAGGCATAATGCAATTGGTGGTAAAGAGTACGGGAGCCGGAATATCAATAAATTCTTTCTGCTGATTCTGCCAAGCAGTTCCGAAATTTCCTTTTAATTGAGGATAAGCTTTAAGTTTTGGATAGGAATGAGCAGGAAGCATTTCGCCGTGAGTATAAATATTGATTCCCTTGTCTTTGGTCTGCTCCAATAACTGATTTAAATCATATAAGTCATGGCCGCTGATTACTATGAACGGACCCTTTTCAATGGTGAGAGGAACGGTTGTTGGAACAGGAGTTCCATATGTTTCAGTGTTTGCTTTGTCCAACAACTCCATACATCTGAGGTTTACTTTTCCTGTTTCCATCACGAGCGGTAACAGTTCGTCCATTCCCCAATCTTCTCCGACGGCGAACATACCCTTATAGAAGAAATTGTTGACCATAGGGTCTGAGTGACCAAGCATGAGTGCATGATAAGCATAAGCTGCCATCCCGCGCAAACCAAACAAAATCAGCGATTTCAGAGAACGAACATCTTCGTTGGCATTCCAAACATTATTCATGTCGTAATCATCGCTGTTGCCGCAATTGGATGAACAACATGCGCAATGAGGGGTTAAAGCCTCTTTTGCTTTTTTGGTAATCTCAATTTGGCGACTTATCGCATCATTGTCGAAACTCACATTAGTAATTGTTGTAAAGAGTCCTTCAAGCATGGCAAGGTCTGTTGATGGTGTGGGAGGATTATTGCTTGCCGCACGAGCAAGTCCAACCAGAGCACCGGTTAATTCATCTTGAAAGTTAGCTGTATCCGCCTGTTTGCCACATACACCGGCTCTTCCGGTGCATCCGGTACATCCGGCGGTTTGCTCACACTGAAAACAAAACATATCTGACATTATTTTATTTACCCCCTAATTTTTAAACCTTTATTTTATGTACATTACAGATTATAACTTTTTAATCTGTAACACGAAGACTTAGTCTTCCAAAGAGATTACTGAAACAGGGCAGCCATCTCTAGCTTCTGTAGCTGTATCCTCTGTCGAATCAGTTACATCTGCATAAACCTCTGCAAGGCCGTCGTCAGCCATGCGGAATACTTCAGAGCAGGTATCGGCACAAAGTCCGCAACCTATACATCCAGAACGATCAATAATAGCTTTCATAATAAATTACTCCTTTAAATTTTGAGTTTTGTTATTGCGGAAATACTACGATTAGTAACATTTTAAATTGCTCGGAGGCAAAAACAGCATGGGGCTTTTTTGCCGGCATTATAATAGTTTCCCCTGCATGGATGATAAAATTCTCGCCATCAATTGTGATTTGTCCAGTACCATCCAATGCCATCACCATAGCGTCACCGTCTGATTCATGGCTGCTGATTTCTTCTCCTTTATCAAAAGCAAATAAAGTAAGACTAAGAGCCCTGTTTTGTGCCAATGTTTTGCTGACTATTTGCCCGGGCTGATAGGTCACTTGATCTGCTAATGGCAAAATTGTTGCAACGTCAATATTTTTGATATATTTTTCCAAAATATTAAATACCTCCTATTATTAGTCTAAAATTTGTCCGTCAGTGGAGATAACAACCACACCCCATGGAATTAGTTTTCCGCAGTTCATAAGTGCTTCTTTGACAGCGTGTTCAATTCCGCCGCAGCAGGGAACTTCCATGCGTACCACAGTGACACTTTTGATGTTATTATGCTTCAAGATTTGCGTCAGCTTATCAGCATAACTTCCTTCATCTAACTTTGGGCATCCAATAATGGTGACATGGTTTTTGATAAAACGATTGTGAAAATCACCGTAGGCATATGCAGAACAGTCTGCAGCTATTAAAAGATTTGCATTATTAAAATACGGTGCATTAATTGGAACCAATTTTATCTGAACAGGCCATTGCATTAATTGGCTTTGTGAGTTGCTATGCGTCGCAACAGGCTCTGCAGAAAAGGTATTTCGGGTAAGTGATTTTGCGCTTGAACCGGGGCATCCACCGCCACTGCAAGGAGATTTTGGTTGAATTTTAGCTTCGTTATGGACTTTTACAGCCTCTTCATCGTATTCTGCAGCTTCTCTATCTTCAAAGGAAATTGCACCGGTGGGGCATACGGGAAGGCAGTTACCCAAACCGTCACAGTAGTCATCACGAATCAGCTTTGCTTTTCCGTCCTGCATGGCTATAGCGCCCTCATGACAGGCATTGGCACAAAGTCCGCAGCCGTTGCACTTTTCTTCATTAATTTTAATAATTTGTCGAATCATATCTTAAACCTTTCTTTAATTATTATTTACTTTATGGCATTATTGTACTATACTATTCTTATAAATTCAGTTGCAGTTGCAACAAAAATAAAATTAAGAGAGATGAAGATAAATTGGTCAATGTTTTAAAGAAAAACAAACTTTTCTCGAGTATGAACGAATCAGAAATCACCTCGATTCTGAAGTGCCTGGGCAGCCGAAATCAAAGCTATGGCAAAGGTGAATTTATATTTTCAGCGGAGGAATCAAAGCCGGCGGTAGGTATTGTAATCTCAGGAAAAGCACATGTATTAAAAGAAAACATTTTGGGTGATTCCATGATTATTGGATTTTTGAAAACCGGTGATATGTTTGGTGAAACTTTCGCATGTATGAGTGTAAAGGTAGTGCCTGTAACAGTAATAGCTCTAGAAAAAAGTGAAGTTTTTTGGTTAGATTTGAATCGTATTATTCATACCTGCCGGTCTGCTTGCTCATTCCACCACCAACTAATTTTAAACTTACTTAAGATTGTTGCAGAGAAAAATGCATTGCTTAATCAAAAAATGTCTTATATTACGCATAAAACCATACGAAGCAGATTGGAAGCGTATTTTCAGGACTTAATGGAACGCAGTGGCTCTTATAATTTTGTTGTTCCGTTAAACCGCAACGAATTGTCGGATTATCTCTGTATCGACCGAAGTGCAATGTGCCGTGAACTTTCTCATATGAAAAACGATGGCATTTTGGATTATAAAGGAGAAAATTTTCACTGGCTTAATAAATAATTACTTCTTGCAACAAAATCAAGAAATGTGTTATTTTTGTTAATATAAAGCGAATTTATTCATTAAAATTAAGTAATTAAATTTATAATGCACCGTCCAAGCGGCATTTATACGGATAAGATATAGATTATAATCCTATTTTTAATAAAATAAAAAGGAGTTTACCGAAAATTGCGACAAGCCCTTTGCAGAAGAATATTTATACTAATCAAGTAAATGGGTATGCTAAATGTATTATGCTTAGATGGAGTGATTTATATGTCCGTAGAAAAAAACACGAATCGGCTTATCAACGAAAAATCCCCTTATCTTCTGCAACATGCCCATAATCCGGTAAACTGGTATCCGTGGGGTAAAGAAGCATTTGAAAATGCTAAGAAAGAGGACAAGCCTATTTTCCTCAGCATTGGTTATTCCACATGCCATTGGTGTCATGTTATGGAACATGAATCTTTTGAAGATGAAGAGGTTGCAGTTGCTCTTAACAATAATTTTATAGCAATTAAGGTTGACCGGGAAGAGCGACCGGATATCGATGCAGTATATATGTCAGTATGTCAGTCCTTAACCAGAGGGGGTGGGTGGCCGCTTACAATTTTGATGACAGCTGAACAGAAGCCTTTTTATGCCGGCACGTACTTACCAAAGACTACACGATATGGAAATATTGGAATTCTTGGATTGTTATCGCAAATTTCAAAACAGTGGAATACAAACAGAAAAAAGCTGCTGCAAATCGGAAATGAAATAAGTTCCTTTATAAGTAAACAGGCAGAAAAAGAGGCTGTCGGTGCTGAGCCGACCATTAATTTAATCCAGCAGGCATCAGACATCTATGAACGTAATTTTGATGGAGAATCCGGTGGGTTCGGTGGTGCTCCCAAGTTTCCTGCCGCTCATAATTTATTGTTTCTGATTAGGTATTCACAGCTTGGAAAACATCCAAATGCGCTAAGTATGGTGGAAAAAACGTTGCAGCAAATGTTTAGGGGCGGACTCTTTGACCATATCGGCGGCGGATTTTCGCGCTATTCAACTGATAATAGATGGCTGATTCCGCATTTTGAAAAGATGCTTTATGATAATGCGCTATTGATTTTAGCATATCTTGAAGCGTATAAAATAACAAAATGCGAGCTATATAAAACCGTTGCAGAAAGATCAATAAAATATGTATTAGCCGAACTTGGTGGGGAAAACGGTGGTTTTTGTTGTGGACAGGATGCAGACAGCGAAGGAGTTGAGGGGAAGTATTATGCTCTTACGCCGCTTGAGGTAAAAAGGGTTTTGGGCGAAACAGACGGTTCGTATTTTTGCGATTGGTTTGGCATCACCGAAGCGGGAAATTTTGAAGGAAAAAGCATACCAAATCTGCTGAAAAACAATGATTTTAATAAAAGCAATCAGCAAATTATAGATTTATGCGAAAAGCTCTATGAATATCGGCTGAATCGCACTGAACTTCATCTTGATGACAAAATACTGTCTTCATGGAATGGGCTGATGATTATGGCTTTAGCGAAAGCTTCCAGAGTATTAAACGATAAAAAATATTTGGAATTTGCAGAAGATACGGCCCAATTTATACTTAAAAATATGTGCGATAAAAGCGGGCGGTTGTGCGTTCGTTGGCGTGATGGTGAAGCGGCTAACGCAGGGCAACTTGATGATTATGCTTTTTATTGCTTAGCGCTGCTGGAAATATATCATGCTTCCCTGAAGGTTGACTATTTGAAACAAGCAGCAGCCTTTGCCAATAAAATGATTGAGTGGTTTTTTGACGAAAAATCCGGCGGATTTTATCTTTATGCAACCGACAGTGAGCAGCTGATTTCTCGGCCCAAAGAGGTCTATGACGGTGCCATGCCATCAGGGAATTCAGCAGCGGCTATGGTATTAGTCGATTTAGCAGCTTTGACAGGTGAAACAAGTTGGCAGGATTATGCCAATAAGCAGTTGAACTTTTTAGCTGCAAATATTATTGACTATCCCGTGGGCTATAGTTATGCACTTTTAGCTATGACAAAAGTGTTGTATCCGTCTGCAGAGCTTGTCTGTGTGTCAGCAGAAAGTGAGCTGCCATTGGCTTTAGAGCACTTTTTGAACGAAATGCCATACCAAAATATCAACATTATTTTAAAAACAAAACAAAATGAAGAACAACTATGCAATATTGCTCCGTTTACCGCAGAATATCCAATACCCACCGCAGGAACAGTATACTATCTTTGCCGCAATGGTGCTTGCGAGCCGCCAACTGATAATATTGAATCGGTTATAAATAAGCTGGTTTAATTTAGGTTTTATCAGTGGTTGGTACTCTATAATGTAAAATAATAAAATAATAATAAGATAGTTTTAAGTACAAAAAGGCAGTCAAGCATTTTAATGCTTGCTGCTTTTTTCATTCAAAGCAACAAATCGAGTCTTATATTTTAACACTAAAAAACCAAACAATTTCGATAGTTGACGGCAAAAACCGGGTAACATATAGGACAGCTTTTCATAAAATATAATATTCGTATAAATATAATTATTCAAGGAGAGTTCACATATGGATCAAACCCTATATCAAAACAATTCCAACGTGCCAATGAACCAATTTAATAACCAAATTGCAAATCAAATGCCTTCCGAGCAATCACCAATAACGAATCAACTGCCGTCCAGTCAAGCGCCAATTACTAATATGATGCCATATTGCGCAGTTTACCCGGAGATTTTTTATAGAGTAAATCCGTTTATTATGAACGTGTGTGATCAAATGGACGCCTGCTATTATATGATCCCAACTCAAGAAATGATGGAAAGAATGTCTGATGGTATTCACGATGATTTGTGCAAGATGTACCCTGAAATGGCAAAATACGATAATAATGTGATCGATCAAGATGCTGAACAACCTGTTGTTGATGTAATTAATGGAGGACCATTTTTCTTTAGGCCCCGTTTCAGGCGGCGTGGATTACTTAGAGATTTAATTTCAATATTATTATTTTCTGAATTTCAGCGCAGGAGAAGAAGACCCTATTAATTTCCCGATATAACACGTCTAAGGTGATTCTATTTATTTTATTTCAAGCTATGGTGTAATTTAATTTAAAAGGTATTTACAAGTTCTATTTTAGTTTATTAGTTGAAAATATTAAATAAGCACTTTGGTGCAACAGGTTGAATATACTGATAATAATCTTAATTAACGAGGTGAAAATATGTCAGAGATATATGAGTATGATAAAAAACCACCAAAGTCACACACTTGTTCTGCAATTGGCAGTCAGGAAGCTACAGTTTGCTTGCCCGTAACTATAAGCCCTTATGCTGTAACCGG
>JAQVYP010000035.1 GCA_029004655.1 Oscillospiraceae bacterium
TTTTCTATCAGCTCACTATCGGGTTCCATACCGGATAAGGTCTTGTTGTACTTTTCTTCAAACATGAATATGATCTCCTTCCATAAATTCTTTGAGCAATCTCCTTGCTCTGGTGAGTTGCATTCTCACAGTGGACTCTTTCTTTTTCAGTATATCAGCAATTATTGTAAAGGATATGTCAAGGCTGGGCAGAGACTATTTGCAAGTGGAATATTACACCGACACCTATTTACCGGATCGGAACATGCGCTTCATTGCGGTCAACGATTGCGTAGATAGCGACGACGGAGAAAACGAGCTTGCTCCGTTTCGGAATGTTATGAATGAAATGTACGCCCGTGATATAAGCCGAAAGGTATGATCTTCGCACCGTCTTCGTGGCAATGCTGGAGAACCGTTATCCCAACCGCCGTACGGATATATGAAACCACCGGATAACCCTAAAAAGTGGATCATTGAGCCGGAAGCTGCGCAGGTAATCAAGGACATTTTTCGCATGTGTCTGGAGGGTAATCGTGATATTTTATCGCTTTGTGGGATATATTGAATTGCCCGAATCGACATTTAAAGACCGTAATACAACAGACACACGCCAGGGCGTTGCGGTGGAATATGTTTCAAAAGCTATCCCAGCATAAAACAAAAGAGCAGGCGAAAAACCTGCTCGATACATATGAAGAAACTGATAGACACAAAAAAATCGAGTGTTCATAACTCAAATCCGTTATGAACACTCGATATGGTGCCGGTGGCCGGACTTGAACCGGCACGATATTGCTACCAATGGATTTTGAGTCCATCACGTCTGCCAATTCCATCACACCGGCAGGTGTTTAGCGTCGAATCAATTAACCCGACGCCGATTATTATACAATAAAACATAGTATAAATCAAGTGCTATTTAAATTAAATTCTTTTTATTTAAACATACCCTTGCGTGATAATACTATTGTTGAAACAACTGAAATTAGAGCTGCTATTGCCAAAGGTATCCAAATACTGTTTGCAAATGGTAATGCATCTGCTCCAACACCGATATTCATTCCATAAAAACTAAATACCATCGTAGGAATTGCCATTACAACAGTAAGTGAGGTAAGCACTTTCATAACAATATTTAAGTTGTTAGAAATAACAGATGCAAATGCATCCATTGTTCCCGAAAGGATATTCGAGTATATATCAGCCATTTCAATAGCCTGTTTCATTTCAATCATTACATCTTCTAAAAGATCTTGATCCTCATCATATAATGGAATTACACGGTTCTTAGATATTTTTTCAATTGTAATTTCATTTGATTTTAATGATGTCTGAAAAAAAACAAGTGATTTTTGTAAGTCAAGTAGTTGAACCAGTTCCTTATTTTTCATAGATTTACGCAACAAGCTTTCAAGACTTGTTGAGTTCTTATCAATTTGTTTTAAATGTTGCAAAAAGCGTGTTGCCATACGAAGTAAAATCTGCAAAACAAAACGCGTTCTAAGCGCAACGTTAACGCCTTTAATTGCGCCATCAGCAAATTCGCGAATAACAGAATTATCTTTGATGGATACTGTAACAATGTTTTTAGGCATTGAAATAACACCTACAGGCATTGTGTAATATTCAATACCATCGTCTCCCATTTCGGCGTAAGGAACGTCAATAATGATTAGAGTTTGTCCGTCTTCATTTTCAATATGAGACGACTCTTCCTCATCTAACGATGCTTGCAAAAATTCCGGAGGGATATCCAAGGAATTAATAAGCCAATTTCTTTCTTCTAAATCCGGTGCACAAACATTAATCCAGCAACCGGGTTCCATCTCTGAAATAGGCTGAGTAACATTGCCGATTGTTTTATAAAAATTAATCAACGGCGTAGCCTCCTTATTACGGGCGCACTACAAAAAGAGTGCAATGTGCCCTTGTCAAAATATTAGTTTTGCTACTTCGAGGAATAGCGGGATCGGGGTTCACTTGCACTCACTCCTTTGATTTTTATTATTCCTATAAATTGCATTCATATTATAACACAAATACCCCAAAATTCAACACTTAACAATTAATTTTGATTTTTTATAAATTCCTGTTGACATTCAGGTAGATGATTGGTATAATATCTAAGTCGCAATTTTGAGCCATTAGCTCAGTTGGCAGAGCACTTGATTTTTAATCAAGGTGTCCGGAGTTCGAATCTCCGATGGCTCACCACAAAAAAAGCCTGAAGTTTATCAGAGCTTAAATCACCTTTCGGAAAAACCGAAAGGTGATTTTTTTTGTTTTCAAAAAGCAGTCAATTCATATGAATTGACTGCTTTTTGAAAGTTTACATAACTTCTTTTTACTAAATTATATATCTAGTCGGACAATAGTTCCGGTATCGACCAGTTTTAAATCAACATCATATTTATTCCCGGTTTCGGCAGATGTAAATCCTTTAACTGAACAAAGCCTCGTTTTTAATAAAGATTTTATCATCACGGACGTAAGCTTTTTGTTTTGAGAAGAAAGAATCTCGTTTTCTTTTAAAATAACAAATTTGCATGGCGTGTCATTTTTATAACCCATACAGCCAAATGCTTTTTTGCCTTCAACTATATCACAACCACACCGAGGGCATTTTCCCAATGATTCTCTTCTTTTTTTAGTTACATTGGATGATGATTTATAGGGTGTATTGCTTCTTTTTAATGAACGTAGAGATGTTACTGCTTTTGTAACATATTTAAGCATTTGGTTGCTGAATTCGGTAGAGCTTAAAATCCCCTGCTCAACATCCTTAAGCTTTTGTTCCCATGTTGCTGTCAGATCAGGGGAAACTATATCAAAATTCATAAGATTTTCAATATATGTTTTCCCTTTTTCTGAAATATATAGAGTTTCAACCTTTTTGCTTTTCTTCTTCTCGATATAATCATCAGAAATAAGATTTGAAATAATAGCGCCTCTTGTTGCCGGAGTTCCGATTCCTTTAGAAGACTTCATTACCTCTTTAAGTTCATCATCTTCAATATATTTACTGATGTTCTCCATCTCGGCAATTAATTGACCTTCTGTAAGCCTAGCCGGAGGAGATGTAGTCTTTTCTTTTATTTTGAAATTGTCGACATGAACAACCTGTCCTTTTTTTAAGGAAGGAAGCTCTGTATCTTCAATAGCTTTATTTAATAGTATGGTAAAGCCTTTGTCTAAAACAATTTTACCATTTGTTTTAAATCGGAAATCATTATTCTTAGTAATAAGAACAGTCTTATTTTCGATAAGCGGCGGCAAGAAAATTGACAGAAAGCGTTTGAATATCATAATCATGACATTAGCTTCGTCAAGGGAAAGTTTATTCATATCCGGCTTTTTGCCTGTGGGCATAAGTGCAGTATGGCTGTTTTTATTAACTTCAACGTCATTGACATATTTTTTGTTTTTAGCAACAGCATCCATGTCAGCTTTGCTGATTTGGCTGACAAAGGGTTTTAATTCATCCACAGGCTCAAGTGCGGCCAAAAGATTAATAAAATCTTTTGCCAAAGCCGAAGATATGTGTCTGCAATCGCATCGAGGATATGATATAACCTTATGGGTTTCATATAACGATTGAACAAGTGATAATGTTTTTTCGGCGGTATAACCATATGCTTTGTTGGCAGCAATCTGCAAATCGGATAATTTGTAAAGTGGAGGAGCCATAGTTTTTGCTTTTTTTGTTTCTATTGATTCTACCACTGCAGTGTCTGTAAAACTCTTTAAAAAATCTTTTGCATCTTCTTCAGTCTTATAAGAAATGTCGCCATCGTCATTGAATAGTATACCGCTGAAGCCTTCGGTGTATATGCTTTCAATCTGAAAGGTTGTTGTAGGCTTAAAATTATCTATAGCCATTGAGTTATCGTAGACAATCTTTAAGGTAGGGGTCTTTACGCGACCAATTTTCATAAGCATATTAGAGTGAGTAGATGCAGAAACAGTTGCATTCATTCCAACAAGCCAATCAAAGCGACTTCTTAAAATTGAGGCATAGGTTAAGTTTTTTTGGAAATCATCGATGTGTAAATCAACCATATTTTTAAAGGATTCTAAAATAACCTTATCGGTCAAATCATGAACCCACAGACGATAGGTTTTCTTCTTTAATTCCATTTTTGCTTCAAGAAGATAATAAATTAAATTTCCTTCTCTGTCAGCATCGGTTGCACAAATGAATCCATCATAATTGCCTGTTTTTATTTTTCCTTCTATCTCGCTGAACATTTTCTTCTTGTCATTCATGACATTAATTTTCCATTTTCTCGGAATCATAGGAACAGGCAAGTTTTTCCACTTCAAATCCCAACCCTCATATTCCTTAGGGGCGGCATATCCGCAAATATGACCCGACAGTGCAACGAAATCTATATCATAAGGTATTTCATCGGTGTGTGCAATATATGTAGCCTTTAAGTCTCGCATTAAAGACGGCTTTTCTGCAATTAGCAATAATTTCTCTTTCATAAGGCCATCCATTCTTGAACATTATATGTTATTAATATAGCTTAAAAATCAATGTATTGCAATCTGTCATTACAAATATTGTTCTTTGGAAATTTCACAGCATATTAAATTATAAATATCTTGATTATGTACAGATGCTATAATTTTTTTAGAAAGTTCGGCTATTTCTTCATTCGAAAGTAATATGTGATTATTTTTTTCTTTTTTTAATGAAATTATATAATCGGCAAAATCCAAAATTTCAGTTTCCGTTTCAGCGCATTTTAAAAACTTGAATTTACCACCTGATAATTCAAAACTGAAATTTTCAATATCAGCTTTTTCTACGATATTGGCTTTTGACTTTAAAATTAACTGAGCAATCTTTTCAAGTTCATTTTTTTCTTTATTGCTACTGCTACCATTGCAGCGATCTGCAATAAACATTAAATCGTTTTTTTCAATAAATCTGATGCTATTTGATTAGCACTTCCTACTCTAAGAATAATCTCGTCGCCACACAAGCCGTTTTCTGAAAATAGTGCAAACATTTTTTTCCTCCAAATAGAAATTTATTGGTGATTTTATTTTGCAAAATCACCAATATTCACAAAAGACGGAAAAGTTCCAAAGTTTTCGGATTTATAAACTTTATCATAAACAATCATCGGAACACATTCTCTTGTGTGGTCAGTTCCCTTAAATGCAGGGTCACAACCATGATCAGCAGTGATTATAACTCGATCATTATCACCCATGTTTTCTATGAAACCGCCGAGCCATTCGTCAAATTCAGAAAGAGCCTTTGCATAGCCATCAATATTTCTACGGTGACCATATTTCATATCAAAATCCACTAAATTGGTGAAGCAAATTCCCTTCTTGAAATTTTGATCTAATAATTTATCCATAGTTACATTCATACCTTCATTATTGGATGAAGTATGGATTGATTCGGTTATTCCTTTTCCTGAAAATATATCATTAATCTTGCCGACCGCCACAACTGCTTCTCCCCTGCTTTTAATCTCGTCTAATATTGTATCATGGGTTGGGCTTAAAGAGAAATCATGGCGATTTAAGGTGCGTACGAAGCGTGGATATTCACCTTCGAACGGCCTTGCAATTACCCTACCTACAGCATTATCCCCTACAAGAATATCTCTTGCTATTTTACAGTATTTATACAACTCATCAATCGAAACAACACCTTCGTGCGCTGCAATTTGAAATACACTGTCTGCTGAAGTATAGACAATAAGGCTTCCTGTTGCAACATGCTCTTTGCCGAAATCTTTTATAACCTCGGTTCCGGAATAAGGCAAATTGCAAAGAACTTTTCTGCCTGTCTTTTTTTCAAATTGCTTGATAATATCTTCCGGAAAACCGTTTGGATAGGTTGGAAGTGGCTTTTCAGATATAATTCCGGCTATTTCCCAATGACCGGTTATAGTGTCTTTGCCCGCAGAAGCTTCTTGTACCCTTGCATATCTGCCAATTGGTTCCGGTTCAGACTCCAAAAAATCAATTCCATCTATATTAAACAGACCGAGTTTTTTTAAGTTAGGAGTGTAAAAATCAGCAGATTTACTGAGCGTTTTCAGTGTATTTGAGCCAAAGTCGCCATATTTATCTGCATCAGGCGCATCGCCGATACCGCAACTGTCTAATACTATTAAAAAGCTTCGCTTAATATTGTTGTCTTGCAACTAAAAACACCTCTATTAAATGATTTTTGCTGTTTTAAGAGCAATTTCGATCATTGTATTTAATGTTGTTTCTCTTTCTTCTGCTGTCATAGCTTCACTGGAAAACAATAAATCACTGATAGTGCAAATGCCCAAAGCCCTTTTGCCTGCCCTTGCCGCAGTTGCATATAATGATGCTGTTTCCATCTCTACAGCCAAAACGCCCATTTTACCCCAATCCATCGTTTTATTAGAGTCATCATAAAATGTATCGGAAGACAATAGGTTGCCTACTTTACAATTGTATTTTGTGCTTTCAATCTGTAAAACCGCAGTATCATAAGCTGTTTTCAATAATTCAAAGTTTGCAATCGGCGCAAATGTTCCGGGCAAATTGTATTGTGATAAAAAATTAGAATTAGTACAAGCACCTTGTCCGATAACTATATCGCCAACTTTTAGAGATTTATCAATTGCTCCTGCAGAACCTATACGGATTATATTGTCTACATTAAATATATTGAATAATTCGTTTGAATAGATTCCAATAGATGGCATCCCCATTCCGCTTGCCATTACAGACACTCTAGTGCCGTCGTAGTAGCCTGTAAATGCTTTTATAGCACGGACATCGCTAATCACATTAACATCAGTTAAGTGATTTTTAGCAATATATTCAGCACGTTTAGGATCCCCCGGCATTAAAACCGTTTTAGCAAACCAGCTAGTTGATTCTTCATTTACAACAATGTGAGGTGTACTAATCATTGCTTTTCGTCCTCCAATAATTTTATAATTCTGCTCGTTCCAATTCTATCGGCACCGGCATTGACAAACTCAATTAAATCCTCAAAACTTTTAACTCCGCCCGCGGCTTTTATTTTCAATTTTCGGTTGCCAATAGTAGACTTCATAAGCTTAATATCTTCCAATGTTGCTCCGCCGGTAGAAAATCCGGTAGATGTTTTAATATAATCGGCACAAGCATTTAAGCAAATTTCACACATTATTTTCTTTTCTTCATCAGTTAAAAGACAAGTTTCGATTATCACCTTTAGTATGTGTTCGCCACATGCGTTTTTTATTAAATTTATTTCTTTTTCTAGTTCAAAAAATTTCTTATCCTTTAAAAAGCCAATATTAATCACCATATCGATTTCTGCTGCGCCATTTTCAATAGCGTTTTTTGCTTCAAATAATTTAGAAGCAGTAGTGGCATAGCCATTTGGAAAACCAATAACAGTACAAATACGAACCCTGTTTGCCGAGATATTGCTATAAGATTTCAAAAACTCTGATGCAATCTTAACATAAGCCGGTGCAATGCAAACGCTTGCTGTTTGGTACTTTATAGCCTCATTGCACAAATTAATTATGTCTTTTTCCGTGGCACATATCTTAAGATTAGTATGGTCAATACGGTCAATTAATTGTAAAGCCTGTTGTCTGATTTTTAATTTATTACTCTCCATAATTAATCACCTTTCAAATAAATATAATAATATTTAAATTTTTCCATGCTTTATTGTGTTCTAATTTTCATAATGTAATACTTAAATCTTTTATATTATAACATATTTAATAAAATATAAATAATTAGATAGATTTACCATAAATATTTCTTAATAAAAAGATAAAAAGATAAAAAGCACTCAAGTCTTGAGTGCTTTAATAATCCAATATTTTGGTTAACCACCAAGGTATGCCTTTTTTACTTGATCATTTGTTGACAGTTCTTTAGCGTCTCCACTCATCACAATTCGACCCGTTTCTAAAACATAGGCACGACTAGCAATTTCCAGAGCCATTTTAGCGTTTTGTTCAACAAGTAACACAGTAACACCGGATTCGTTGACCTTTTTGATAATATCAAAAATTTCAGCAACAAGCAAAGGAGACAATCCCATAGAAGGCTCGTCCAGCAACATGATTTTAGGAGCAGACATTAAAGCCCTTCCCATTGCAAGCATTTGTTGCTCGCCACCACTTAACGTTCCGGCTACCTGGTTTCTTCTTTCTTTAAGTCGTGGAAAACTTTCATAAACTTTTGAAAGAGTGTTGTTAATCCCTGCTTTATCCCTACGTGTGTATGCGCCAAGCAACAAATTGTCATAAACGCTTAATTGTTGGAAAACACGACGTCCTTCCGGAACATGAGCTATACCCATCGAAACAATTTTGTGGGCAGGAGTCTTTGTTAAATCGACACCCTCCAACTCAATCAAACCGCTTTTTGGGGGGATTAAACCTGTAATTGTATGCAAAATCGTCGTCTTACCGGCTCCATTTGCACCAATTAACGTCACAATTTCCCCTTGATTAACTTCAAAAGAAATGCCTTTAATTGCTTCTATAACGCCATAATAAACATGTATATCATTAATTGAAAGTAAAGCCACAGTATTCGACTCCTATTCACCAAGATATGCTGTAATAACTCTCGGATCCTTTAATACTTCATTGGTATTACCATGAGTTAATTCAGACCCGAAATTCAGCACTGCAACTTGTTCACAAATACCTGAAACCAAGCGCATATCATGCTCGATAAGTAAAATAGCAATATTAAACTCATCTCTAATAAATTTAATAGTATTCATAAGTTCAGCTGTCTCGTTAGGATTCATGCCGGCCGCAGGTTCATCTAACAGCAAAAGTTTAGGATTTGTTGCAAGTGCTCTGACAATTTCAAGCTTTCGTTGTTTACCATAAGGAAGATTACAAGAAAGATTCTTACTTTGATGTTCTAAATCAAAAACTTTTAAAAGTTTTAATGCACGTTCATTCATAAGTTTTTCTTGTTTCCAGTAGGATGGTAAGCGAAAAATGCCACTAAATGCTGAGTATTTAATTTGATTATGAAGACCAACCTTAACATTATCAAGCACTGACATATTACTGAACAGTCTGATATTTTGATATGTCCTAGCAATACCGGATTTGTTAATTTCCATTGGTGATTTACCGCTAATTCCTTGTCCGTCAAGTGTAATTGAGCCGGATGTGGGCTTGTAAACACCTGTCAAAAGATTAAAAACAGTAGTTTTACCGGCACCGTTAGGCCCAATCAAACCATAAAGTTGATTTTGTTCAATAGATATAGAAAAATTCTGCACTGCCTGTAATCCACCAAAAGAGATGCAAAGGTCTTTAATTTCAAGTAAAGCCATTATGCGTCCTCCTTTGCGTGCTTTTTAGCAAACAACCTTTTAAATGTAAATCGTTCTTTAAATCTTAAAAACTTTTCATTGTTATTTAATATCATCATTACAATAAGAACAATTGCGTAAATAAGCATACGGTAATTTTGGAAAGAACGCAGCAATTCCGGTAATGCATATAAAATGACAGCAGCGATAACTGAGCCGCGAATGTTACCTATACCGCCCAAAACGACAAATACAAGGATTAAAATCGACAGATTATAATCAAACTTTGTTGGGTCAACAGTGCTAAAATGAGCAAATAATGATCCAGCAACACCGGCAAAAAATGCAGAAAAAGAAAAAACAATAAGTTTATACTTTGTGATATTAATGCCAATGCCTTCTGCAACAATCCGATTATCTCTGATTGCCATAAACGCACGTCCGGAACGTGAGTCTACAAGATTCATTATTACAAACAAAGTGATTAAAACCAGTATGACGCCGATTACAATATTGGCGTTTTTTGGAATTCCGCTGATAGACATCGGTCCGTTTAATATCACTTGTTTTGATTCACTGTCAATTGTGCTTGTATCAATTGAGGTTGCAAACGAAAAATGGAATCCGGTTACATCCTTTATGATATATATATTCTGAACAAGTTTTTTAATTATTTCTCCGAAAGCCAGAGTTACAATTGCTAAATAGTCGCCTTTGAGGCGCAAGATCGGTATACCGATAAGTATTCCAAATAGCCCTGCGGCAAGACCGCCAACCACCAAAGCAAGCGGAAATCTAATCAGAGCGGAGGTGATTATATCCTTTGTCAAAATTGAGAAAACACCGCCTACATAGGCACCGACGCACATGAAACCGGCATGTCCAAGACTTAGCTCGCCCAAAATACCAACCGTTAAGTTTAGTGAAACTGCAAGTATTATATAATAGCACATAGGGACTAAAAGGCCTTTAAATAAGCTTCCTAATATTCCCGCTTCAACAAGTATTGCAGCTATAGAAAAGAAAGCAATAACCATAATATATGTTGAAAACTTATTTCTAGTTGAAGATTTGATAGACTTTAAAAATAATTTTCTCATAACCATCCACCTACACTTTCTCGGTAATCTTTTTGCCCAGAATACCTGTAGGTTTAATTATGAGGACAATAATAAGTACAGCGAAAGAAATAGCATCAGCAAGCTGCGTTGAAATATAAGCCTTGCTTAAGTTCTCAATTATTCCAAGTAGAATTCCGCCAATCATAGCACCGGGTATGCTCCCTATACCACCAAGAACAGCTGCGATAAATGCCTTTATGCCCGGCATTTGACCTGTATACGCATTTATTTGTGGGTAAAGTGAGCACAATAATATTCCTGCAACAGCAGCCAAAGCAGAGCCAATTGCAAATGTTACAGAAATTGTTTTATTAACATTGATGCCCATAAGCTGTGCTGCTCCCTTATCTTCAGAAACGGCAAGCATTGCTTTTCCGGGCTTGGATTTATTAACAAATAAAGTTAAGGCAATCATAATAGCTGTTGTAACAATTATGGTTACAATTGTCTCACCTGAAATGACTAATTGTTTGTTAATTTGCCATGGTTTCATTGTTACAACAGAAGAAAAATTCTGTGAACTGGAACCAAAAATAAGTAAAGCTAAATTCTGCAATAAATAACTGACACCAATTGCTGTAATTAAAACAGACAGTGATGAGGCATTTCTTAAGGGTTTATAAGCAACTTTTTCAATAACAACGCCTAAGACTGTACAAACAATTATTCCGGTAATAATTGATATTGCCGGTGAAAACTGAAATGATGATATTGCTGTAAAAACGGTAAAACCGCCCACCATTATAATATCTCCATGAGCGAAGTTCAACATTTTTGCAATACCGTAAACCATTGTATAGCCCAGCGCAATTAAAGCATAAATACTACCAAGGCTTAGACCGCTGATCAGATAATTTAGGAAGCTCATATAACATTTTCTCCTTTTTAGAGCCAGAGAATCAAAAGTTAAATAATTATACCACATCAACATAAAATATACAATCAAAATGCACAGCTTTCGATAAAAAAAGACAAAAAAGAGCCACCAATCAGGTGGCTCTTTTGCAATTATTAAGTGAATTACATTGCTACATATGTTCCGTTGACAATCTTCATAGGCACAGGATCTTTAGCTCTTTCGCCGGCAGCAGTCCATGCCATTTCTCCAGTAACGCCGTCAATATTAATCTTAGTCATAGCAATTTTAAGTAAATCGCAAAGTTCTGAAGCGTCAATTTCTAGATCAGTAACTTTTGCTTGTTCAAGGGCAGCTTTGATTGCATAAATAGCATCATAAGCATCAGCAGCGAACTGATTAGGAAGTTCATTACTGAATGCAGTTTTATATGCGGATACAAACTTCTTAGTTGTTTCATCAGAAGAATTCACAGAGAAAGGAGTAAGTAACATAACACCTTCAGCCAAACTAGCATCGCCAGCAAGTTGGTTGATTATTCCGTCAAGTCCATCGCAACCAAATACCTTAGCGGTTACACCAGCAGAACTAGCCTGCTGAAGAATAAGGGCTGCCTCATTATAATAAATAGGAAGAAAAACAAGCTCTGCACCTGATTCCTTGACTTTTTGGATTTGTACAGAAAAATCAGTTTTACTATCTTTTGTAAAAGCTTGTGTTATTACTATTTCAATGCCTTGATTTTTAGCCTCTGCGACAAAAGCATCATATATACCCGCTGAATAATCTGAAGAACTATCATAAATTACAGCAACTTTTGTAGCTAGATCATTAACGCCAATATACTGTGCTGATGATTTTCCCTGAGTAGGATCTGTAAAGCAAACGCGAAATGCATTATCATACTTAGTACAATCAATTGCAGAACCTGAAGGGGTAAGCATGAACATGTTATCAGAATATGTGTACTCTGAAACAGCTATACAAGGCTTACTTGTTACAGTACCCATAAGAAGCTGCATACCATTATCCTTAAGAGTATTGTATGCATTAACAGCTTTTTCTGAATCACCTTCATCATCTTGGAAATTCAACTCAAGTTTCATTCCATTAGTGCCAACACCGCCGGCGGCATTAATCTCATCCACAGCAAGTTGTGCACCATTTCTAACAGCCTCACCATATTGAGCATTTTCGCCTGTTAAAGGTCCGATGCCACCGATTACGAGAGCATCACTTTTTTTGCCTGAGCAGCCAACAAGTCCGCTTAAAATCATTGTTCCCGCAAGAGCTATTGAAAAAATACGTTTTTTCATTTAAAATCTTCCTCCTTAAATAAATTCCTCAAAATCTTTTTACTTTAATGTGATATTTAGTTATTATACTAAAAGATTTAAGATTTTGCAATATTATTTATAAGAAAAATTGTTTTTTGAATTAATATTATAATATTATGCAAATTAAGCCGCTGCAACCCTCATTGATTACTCTTTCAATAGTTTCTTGCAAACGCATTCTTGCGTCACCGGGCATATGTGTTAA
>JAQVYP010000036.1 GCA_029004655.1 Oscillospiraceae bacterium
CTAACAGGAGATCGACGATGTGGGATTTCTCCGTTCGGGCTTCGCCCTCTCTCCGTAATCCCACATCGTTTTACTATAAGTCATTGCTGTTTTCAAAACTATTGCAACTTGCTATTGCAATCTGCGCCCATTACTTTCAATAAAATTGCTACAGGATTTCGGCAGTAGCTCTAACACAGAAAATGGATATATATTCGTTCCCGACGGTAGCGGCGCACTTATTTCATTCGATAAACCAAAGAAAAATACTTCACCTTTTTTATCTCAGGTATATGGATTTGATAAATCTTTAGAAGTAAAGAAACGCCCCGAACTTGTTTATAACAGCATGTTACCTGTTTTTGGAATGAAGGATAATGACGATGCTTTCCTTGCAATAATTGAAGATGGCGAAGCATTTGCTTCAATTGGTGCTAACGCCTCAGGAATGCTGAGTGAGCGCGCCGAAGTTTTTCCCGTGTTCCAAACATTATCAAACCAGAACACTTCAATCGGCGCTATGGAAGGACAATCTAAATTTATTAGTGTTCAGGAAAAAATGTATCAAGGAAATATAAGAGTAAGATATGCTTTTCTGCAAAAAGATTCTTCAAATTATGTGGAAATGGCAAAGTACTACCGAAACTATCTTATAAAGACAGAAGGCATTGAAAAATTAGAGAAAAAAGATAATTTGCCAATGAACCTTGAACTAATTGGTTCCATAAATAAGGTACAATCTACTCTGGGTATTAAATATAACGGCATCGAACCGCTTACAACATTTAGTCAGGCTGAAGATATTTTAAATAATCTTATGGAAAACGGAGTTTCTAATATTAATATTAAATATTCCGGCTGGTTTACAGGTGGCATTGAGCAAGAGTATGCCGGAAAATTTGGAGTAGAAAAATCACTTGGCGGAGTAAATGGATTAAAAGCGCTGAATAAATTTGCAGAAAAAAATAATCTTTCACTATTTCCGGCTATCAACTATTTAACAACCCCTTCTAAGAGTAGCGGATATAGCAGATTATCAATGGCGGTAAAACAATTAGATCAAAATACAGCGAAATATTATAAATACGATTCAGTTTCGTTAATCGGATCAAGTTATAGAGAAATTTTAAGCCCAACATCGCTTAAAAAAGCTACGAATAAATTTATTGATGCCTACATCAAAACTGACATTAAGTCATTATGTATCAACGATTTTGGGACAGAAGTTTTTGCTGATTACACAAAGAGTAACGTGTTTGACCGTCAGTCTGCAATTAACCTTTATCGTTCTTTATTATTAAATACAAAAGATAAAGTAGGCTCTGTTATGATCGGCGGTTCGTATGGCTTTGCTGCAAATGCCGCGGACATAATATTAAATGCACCAACGACAAGTAGTGGTTATCAAGTAACAGATAAATCTGTTCCCTTTTATGCAATTGTTTATCACGGATATAAAGATTATTCAGCTGCACCATTAAATGAATCAGCTTCAATTAATGATGAAGTGTTAAATTACATAGAACAAGGTGCATTGCCGTATTTTAAAATAATGAATGCAGATGGTTCTGCAACAAAAAATACTGAATACAACTATTTATGCTCAAATAGCTTTAGCATTTGGAAAGATCAAATTTCAAGTATATATAAGTCGATGGAAGAGGTGCTTTCACCTGTAAGAACACAAACAATTTCAAGTTATGATATTCTTTCTGATGATGTGTCAAAAATCACTTATGAAAACGGATATTATATTATTGTAAATTATTCTGATAAAGATTTTACTTATGATAATACAACTGTTGAATCAAAAGGTTATAAACTTGTGGAAGGAGAAAGCAAATGAAAATGCCTTCTTTATTGAAAAAACCGTCATTGATGCAAAAGCGTTCAATGCAAGGCTATCTATATATTCTGCCATGGATTATAGGTTTTTTGCTTTTCTTTATAACACCTATGATTCAAACTGCAATTTATAGTTTTAACAAGCTTGATAAAGTAACTTACGAAAAAACATGGATGGGTTTAAAAAATTATATTCATGCGTTTCGTGCCGATGTAGATTTTCCGATAAAGTTAGTAAGCTCATTAAAGAGTTTGATAGACGTTGTACTTATACTGGTCTTTGCATATTTTGTTGCATTATTACTTAGAAAGCCGTTTAAAGGTGCAACAATTGTAAAAGCAATCTTCTTTTTAACGGTAATCCTTTCTTCTGATTTGTTTATGCAAATGCAAATGACATCTGGTAGCCTTAATGGTACACAAATGAACGCAACAATGCAGGAAACACAACAAATGCTTCCGGTACTGCAAACCGTTGATTTCAATAAATACTTTGCTGATTTTGGAATAGGTGGGAACTGGATTCAATATTTAAACGATTCTATAAGCAATATTTTTAATATTATGGTTCGTTCCGGCATTCAAATATTCATTTTCTTGGCAGCTCTTTATTCAATACCTGAATCTATGTATGAAGCAGCCGAAATAGAGGGCGCAACAGCATGGGAAATTTTTTGGATTATAACTTTCCCAATGACAGGACCAATGCTGTTGGTTAACGCAATTTATACAATAGTAGACTCATTTAGTTCCTCTTTAAATCAGGTTATAGTTTATATTAATGATATTTCATTGCGCCAGAACGAAATTGGATATGCGTCTGCACTATCTTGGATATATTTCTTATGTATAGCAGTGATACTTGCAATCGTTTATCTAATGGTACACAAAAAGATATTCTATCAGAATTAATTGAATTCAAAATCTCAAGAAAGGTGGGACTTAGGTGTTGGCAGCAATTTGCGACATAAGAAAATCGCTAATAGCTGTATGCCGTTTAATATGCAGATTAAAAAAATCCCTCAAAATGGAGAAGATTTTCAAAACATATATTTTAATCCTAAATTTGTTCAAGCAAGGAAAAGCGGCAAAAAGCTTTTATCGAAGCTTTTAAGATTCGTATTTTTAGCAGGATTTTGTTTTGCTATTCTTTATCCAATTATTTTAATGGTATCAAAAGCTTTTATGCAAAGAATGGATGTTTTTGATAATACTGTTATTCTTATTCCTAAAACATTTACATTACAGAATTTTCAAATTGCCATATTGCAGCTCGATTACTGGAAGAGCCTGACACATACACTATTTCTTTCAACAATGATAATGGTTCTTGAAACGGCTTCATGCCTTTTGGTGGGATATGGATTTGCAAGATTCAACTTTAAATTAAGAGGATTATGTATGGCTTTGGTGGTGTTCACTATCATTGTACCACCTCAGTTGATACTTTCTTCCATGTATGTTCAGTTTAAAATGTTTGATCCTCTTGGTCTTATTTCGCTATTCGGTGGTAAGCCTATTAGTTTAATAGATACTTATTGGCCATTTGCAATGCTTGCATCTACGGCAATGGCTACTAAAAATGGATTATTTATATTAATATTTACTCAGTTTTTCAGAAATATGCCTAAGGAATTTCAGGAAGCAGCATTTATTGATGGAGCATCTTCGTTCCAAACTTTTAGAAAAATTATGCTTCCAAATGCCAAAACCGCTATTGTAACAGTAGCTTTGTTTGGATTTTTGTGGCAGTATAACGACCTTAATTATACTTCAATGTTTTTAAGAAGTAAGGAAGTATTTTCTAACACGTTTTATCGTCTTTCAACTTTCACTACACAAGTTTATGATATGCTCGGTACTAACCAATATGATATGACTCTTGACATGTATTATCCGGTTATACGAAGCACAGGTGTTTTACTGATTTTGTTGCCGTTAATATTACTTTTTTTAGTAGCACAACGTCAATTTGTAGAAAGCATTGAACGTGTTGGTATTGTAGGCTAATTAACTGATGTATTGCTTTGCAATATAAGGAGGAAATATGGACATTAAAATTTTCCGTGTAGAAGACTTTGGGGCTGTTGGTGATGGTGTTACTGACGATGGAAAAGCAATAGCTACAGCAATTAGACAGGCTGTTAATTATGACTCTGATAAAAAGATTGTTGCTTTTCAAAAGGACAAAACGTATAGAGCCCAAAGTTTGCCTGAATGGCATGACAGTAATTATCTGTTTTTTGCAGACGGTGCCAAAAACCTTACTATTTGTGGCGAAAATACTAAGCTGTTGCTTAAGGTGCCGTTACGAGTACTTGGTTTCAAAAATTGCGAAAATGTTTTAGTTAGTGGATTTATTATTGATTATTCACCAAAGCCATATATCATTGGCACTGTTATTGATTTTAGCGTTGAAACAGGAATAATTGATTGCCAAACAAATCAAGAACTTGGGTTTGACGGAAATCATTTTGATGCTCCAAGACCATTTTTCAGTTTTCCTAATACAAGCAAAGCACGCTATCATTATTTTATTGATAGTTACGATAAGCTAAAAGAAAATGTTTATCGTATGAATATTCGAGACACATTTCGTAACCGCATAACTTCAGTGAAAAATGGCGATGAATTTATACTTCCGTATGTTGGCGCAAGCCATATGGGAAGCGCAGCATTTATGATTACACAAAGCAGTGAATACCATTTTGAAAATATTAGAATTTTAAGCTTGCCGGAATTTGGTTTTGATATAAGATACAACTTAGGAAAAGGGTATTTTAATAACATTGTTTTTAGACCAGATGAAAAATCAGGAATTGAATTAGTTTCCTGGCGAGATGGTTTCCACGTAAAGGACAATCTTGGAGTTATTCACTGGACAAAATGCGACATAGGTCCACTGGGTGATGACGCTTTCAATTTATCTTGCGTGCAATTAGACGTGCAGTCAGTAAGTGAAGATAAAAAAACGCTACATCTATTGCCTGCAGAATGCGGCAAGACACGAAGACTTTCTCCAGGCGATGAATTTTGCGCTTACAGTTTAAAAACTGGCAAAGAAATTGGTTTTGGAACAATTGTTAAGGTGTTTGAGAGTGAAAATGATATTTGGTTTGAAATAAAAGAACCATTACCTTTAATTGAAGAGGGAAATCAAGTATCGTTTTACAAATATGGAAATGCCGGCTATATAATTGAAGATTGCCTTGTTGAAGGAACTGTAAGAGTCCGTGGACAGGGCACATTTATTAATGACAGATTCGATGTGTTTTGGGTACGCGTTGAAAATGAATCCTATGTTGAAGGTCCAATTCCTAAAGATGTGTTATTTAAAAATTGCACTTTTACCACGCCTTATGATGATCCTGATGCAAACATATTTTGTGTAAGTACCCAACGTGACGGACACTTAAGAGATTGCGAATATAAATGTAAAAACATTGTGATGGAAAATTGCAATTTTGAAAAAGGAAAAATTCAAATCGATGAAGGTAATGAATTTATACGCAGATAAAATATCTTTAGTAAGAAAGGTGGGTAAGTGAAACATTTATATTAAATAATAGTTTCACTAAATTAGAATGGAAAATTTTAAAACTATAAAAAAAATTATTTCAATAGGAATGGTAAGTTTAATGATTTTCACTTGTTCGGCATGTAGTAAAAAACCTGGAGGTGAAGATATATCTTCATCTGGATTTTCATCAATTGATGAAGCATATTCCTCTGATTTACTTGGCTTAGAAGATGTAAGCAGTGAAGAAGTGGCTCTATCTTCAAATAATACTTCAAGCGTTGCTTCGCAGAGCAAGCCTTCGGGCGGCAAAAATCAAACAACCACAAAAGGCACAAAGGTATTTAAGGTTGAAGATTACGGAGCTGTAGGTGACGGTTCAACCAATGATGGTACAGCCATTTCTAAAGCAATAGTAGCTGCTTGCGCTGATACAAGCGAAAATAAAATTGTTCAATTTGCTGCAAACAAATCATACAGAATAACAAGTGTTCCTTCTGCAAACAGTTATAATCGTTTGTTCTGTCTTGAGTATGCGGACAATGTACATATTAATGGTAGCAACACTAAATTATTATTAAAGGCTCCAGTAAGAGTCGGCACTTTCTCAAATACTAATAATTGCAGCTTTTCGGGTTTTGTAATTGATTATTCACCAAAACCATTTTTTATTGGTACAGTAACTGCAATTGGCAGCAATTATATTGATTTTGATACAGCAGAAAATATTTCAATACCAAGCGGCTGGAGCGCTCCATCAACATTCTTTGCGTTCCGTAATAAGCCTAATGAAAGACTTCATTTCAATTCAACAGGTTATACATCACTTGGAAACAAAAAACTAAGATTTAATATGGCATCTGTCAGCACAGGCAAGCCAGGAAATGCTGTAATAGGTGAAGAATTTGTATTGCCAATGCCTGGTTATTCACATGGTGATGGCGGTGGCGGTGCATTCTCTATTAACAAAAGTAGTAACTTTGCAATGTCTAACGTAAGAATTTTAAGCTTGCCTGAATTTGGCTTTGATATTCGTTGCAACGAAGGCAAATTAAGCTTTGACAATGTTGATTTTAGACAATTGGATAACATAAATTTGGTTTGCTGGCGTGATGGGTTCCACGTAAAGGATAACAGTGCTCCTATAACATGGACAAATTGTGATATTGGTCCTATTGGTGACGATGCGTTCAACATTTCTTCTGTTGCTATGAAGGTAACATCAATAAATAATAGTAAAGATATCTTTGACCTTGAGCCTATGGAAGGTGTTGGCGTATATTCTGCAAGACCAGCCCTTAAAGCGGGGGATGAATTTGTAGCATACGATAACTTTACCGGTGAATTAATTGGTGAAGGCAAAATTGAAACCGTACTTAATAATCAGGTAGTAGCATTTAAGAGTAATGTTAGTTTAGCTAAAGCAAAAACAGGAATGTATATTTGTTTCTATAGTTACGCTAACCCGAATTTCTTAGTAAAAGATTGTAATATTGAAGGTACAGTACGCGCAAGAAGTATGGGTACATTTGAAAATTGTACATTCAATATTTATTGGTTAAAGGTTGAAAATGAAACATATTTTGAAGGCCCAATACCAAAGAATCTAACATTTAAAAACTGTTTATTTAAATCCTTGTCAGGTAGAACCAAGAATATTGTGACAATTGGTACACGTTATAAAAACAATCCGAATTTGCCGGCAGAGTACAAATGTAAAAACATTGTTTTTGAATCGTGTACTTGGGAAAATGGAACAACATATTCTGTTGAAACGGGCAACCAGGTAATTGTAAGATAAATAATAACTCAAGATAAATCTAAATGGCATACAATTTACTTGTGCTATTAAGTGAAATAAAAATCATTAGAGGAGAAATATACTTTGAGTACATACTATATAGATACAGCCGGAGACAATAATAATGATGGTAGATCTCCAAGTACACCATTTAAGAATTTCGATATAGTTAACGAAATGACTTTAAAACCCGGAGATCGCGTTTTATTAAAATGTAACTGTGTCTTTAATGATTTGCTTATAATTAATGGCAAGGGGACAGAAGGTGCTTTTATTGAAGTATCAAACTACGGAAACGGAAACAAGCCTAAAATTGAGCGTAACGGTCAGATTTGGGACAGATGCATCAGAGTAAACAATCCTTCATACCTTAAACTTAATAATATAGAGGTTTGTAATGGCGGAACGGGAATAGTAATATTTTATGACAAGTGTTATGATAACCGTTCCGTATACATAAGCAACATTTTAGCACATGACTTTTTTGGCATTTATCGTGCATGTGGAGAGTCCAGCTCTGTTGAAGAGTGGAAAGATTATAAGTGCGATGACAGAGTTGGCTTTTCATTTGGTATATGCGTTACAGGAAATGATACTACAGAGAATAATGATACGAGAGTATTAACTGATTTTAGAGTTACAAATACAGAAATTTACAATACAGGTGGCGGACTTGGCCTAGACTGGTGTGACCACAAAAATAGCGACGGTACTGAATGTGGCAAAAACAAGTTTGGCGACGTAGTATTTAAAAATTTATATTTACACGATAACAATGTAAAAGATGTTTCACTTTCGAGCCTTTTTATACAGTGTGTAAATAATTTAGAGTTTTCTGACTCTAAAATTGATGTTGGCGCTGGTGGCGCTCCTTGGGGTGCAGCCGCAGTACATTTGCAACTTGCAAAAAATATTTTAATAGATAATGTCGTGATTGATAATATGCCACACACCGGTACAAATGATGAGTGTGCAATAGACTTTGAAACAGACGTTGAAGATTGTGTGATTAAAAATTGTTCATTTTCAAATAATGCAGGCGCTGCACTTGAATTCCTTGCTAACATTGATGGCTCTGCAACACCGGTTAGCCGTAATATAAAAGTAATAAATTGTAAGTTTAATAATAATAACTGGGCAAAGATTTATCCAAATGCTGGACAAATACAAATTGTTGATTGGAATACTTATAATCGCCCCACAATTGATATTATTAATTGTGAATTTAAAAACACCAACTGTGTAGAGGATGTAAACGGCGACGGAGATTTGACCGGGGTAAACGTTTATAGTGAAAATATATTTGAAGCTAAATTAGGAGTATTAGTATGAAAAAGCTGCATGTAATGTCTAATTCTCACCTTGATAGAGAGCATAGACATAATTTTCAAGAAACAAGAATAATGCTTGTTAAAATGATGGACAAAATCATTGAAATTATGGAGAGTGATAGTAATTATCGCTTCTTTACATTGGACGGACAAGCTATTGTTTTGGACGATTATCTTGAAGTTAAACCACAAATGAGAGAGCGTTTAACTCGCTTGATAAAAGACGGCAGAATATTAATAGGACCTTGGTATAGTTTGGTTGACTGTTATTCTGTTAATCCCGAATCAATTATAAGAAATTTGATTAAGGGTGACAGATGCTGCAAACAGTACGGAGAACCGATGAAGCTTGGCTATTCTATTTTCTCTTTTGGACAAATGGCACAGTTGCCTCAGGTATACGCAGGATTTGGAATAAATGATATTGTATTCTATAAGGGTGCAAGTGCTAAAGAATTTCCACAAAGTGAATTTATTTGGCGCGCTCCTGATGGTACAAAAGCATTTACTACACGTCTAGGCAAGGAAAAAAGATGGAATTTCTTCTTTGACTTTGATATTCCTGTAATTCTCGGTGGGGATGCTAAAAAACCTGGTTGGCAAAGCAAGTTTAATGAAAAAGTTAGACTTTGTCATCTTAATGACGAAAAGTTTGGAAATATGTACGCAACAGAGCTTGAAACTGACGTACGTATTAGAGAAGAAAAAATTGAGAATGCCATTAATACTGTTATGGATTTGCTTAACGAAAGTGCTGCAAAAGAAGTGTTCTTAGCGTTTGAAGGTACGGATTTTACTTCGCCATTAGCTGAAATGCCAGAAGCCATAAGAAAAGCTAATGAAATTATGAATGGCAAAGTTAATTTGGTTCATTCTAATCCGGTAGCATATTTTGAAGAAGTTAAAAAAGATATTGACTTGTCCGTATTAAAGGAATATGAAGGCGAAATGAGATTTGGCCCGATTAATAGTGTTCATGCTGAAACAATGGGAACAAATTCTGAAATTAAACAGTCAATGTTCAAAGCAGAAACAAAATTGATTTGTTACGCGGAACCGCTTTCTACAATATTAATGGCAAACGGCGGAGAATATGAAAAAGACATTTTAAACCTTGCATGGAAATATTTGCTTGAAACTCAAGCGCACGATTCGGTACATGGCTCTGGTGATCCACAAATAAAGAAAGACAATTTAAATCGTTTGGATCAAGTTAATGAAATTGTTGAATCTGTTATTAAAAGAGCGGTTGAAGGCATTTGCAGCTATATTGATTTGTCAAAATCTGCTGACGATGAAATTTCAGTTGTAGTATTTAACACATTACCTTATACGCGTTCAGAAATTATGAAGCTTATAATAGATTTACCGGCAGAAGAACTTGTTGAGGATTATTATTTACAAGACCAAGATGGCAACAGAATTGAGTGTTATCAACTTGGTAAAAAGAAATTTAATCTTGCAATGATTCATCCGCAAAACCGACCTAAATCTGTTTATAGTGACAGATTTGAAATTATGGCAAATTTAATTGATATACCGGCTATGGGGTATAAAGTACTTAAAGTAATTCGCAAAAAGGGTGATTCTGCTACATCAACAAATCCATTTCCACTTGGATATTTCCCCTACAATCCAATTGCAAAAATGGGAAATGTATTGGATAATGGACTGCTTCGTGTTACAATTCAAAATAATGGCACTGTTGATGTGTATGATTATCGCACTGGTCATGTAACATTTGGACTTAATACTATTTATGATATTGGCTCTTCAGGAGATTTTTGGGTACATAGAGAGCCTTATTATAACAGTACTTTGTCGACAAAGGGTGGCAGTGCTAAAATCGAGCTTATTATGAATTCCCAATTAGCTGCTACATATAAAATCACCTCTGTTATGGATATTCCTAAATCACTTAACTATGAACGCGATAGAAGAACAAGTGAAACAATAGCTACTGCAATTACAACTGAAATTACGTTGAAGAAAGATAGCAACCGTATTGACTTTATTACTACATTAAATAATCAAAGCGGAGATCATATGATGGTTGCAAGCTTCCCAACCGGCGTTAACAGTGAAAAAGCCTTATGGGAAAGCCTCTTTGAAATAAGAGAACGTGATGTTGACAGCTTTACAAATGATAACGGTAAAAAAGGTCCAGAGCTTGAACGCCAGGCAATGCAGAACTTTATTTATGTAAGTGATGATAAAGAGACTGTCTCATTGTTTACAAAAGGACTTAAAGAAGTTGGAACAACAAGCGATGACTTTGCAATCATTAATCTTACTTTATTCCGTGCTGCAACAAATACATTCCCAATACATAACGATTTATTAATTGGGTTTGAAGAGGAAACATCACAATGCTATGGCAACCAGAAATTTGAGTATGCAGTACAGTTTGACTCAAATAATGTGGACGAAGACCAGATTATTATGTCTTCTCGCAGATATATTGCACCATTAATTTCTGCTGAATTAGGTGCAGGCAATGGTGGTTTCTTACCAAAAACATTATCCTTTATGCAAAAGAAGAACAATTCAATTGTCATTTCTGCATTTAAATGTGCCGAAGATGATAACTCTGTAATTTTACGTTTATATAATCCAACTAATAAACAACAAGATGAAACTTTAACTTTTACTAAAGAGTTCGAAGTTGTTTATACTACAAATATGAACGAGGAAATTGAAGGCACTTTAAAAGAAAACTCATCAATAATTGATTTATCTGTTCCGGCTTATAAGATACTTACATATAAGATTACTTTTTAATAGAATTGTAATTGTAATTAAGAAGGAGTATGCAAATGAACACCGTTAAATACAGTAATACATTGCCAGTTATAGGCGAATATGACATTGTTGTATGTGGTGGGGGTCCAGCAGGATATTGTGCGGCAGTACAAGCTGCACGTCTGGGATTATCGATTGCTTTAGTAGAAAAATACGGAATTTTAGGCGGTGTAATAACCACTGGTGGAAATTCGGAAATCGGCTTATTTTACGCAGATGGCAAACAGATTATTTCCGGCATAGGCTGGGAAACGGTTACAAAACTTTCCCAGAACGGATTTGCAGTTATTCCTGATTATGCAAGTGGTGCTGACCATAGTGTTATGAATGTATCTGTTAATCCAATAATGTTTGGAAAAATGGCAGATGACATTTGCGCACAGGCAAAAGTTGATGTATATTTTTATCATCAGTTGTCTGACGTTATTCTTTCAGATGACGAAAGTGTTGTAAAAAGTATTGTTGTTACCGCAAAAGATGGCTTAAAAGCCATTAATGCAAAACAATTTATTGATTGTACAGGTGATGGAGATTTAGCTGCATATGCCGGCGCTGATTATGAAATAGGTGATGCCGTTACAGGGGACTTGCAGCCAGGCACATTAAGGTTTTACCTATACGGATATAATATTGAAAATATTCACCAAAAACAGGTTGAAGAGGAATTTAACAAGGCTTTACAGAGCGGCGAGCTGATACGCAGCGACTTTTGGTCGATTGATGGCTCTCCATATGAAATATTCCGTACACATGGTAATAATATCAACCATATTATTATTAATGCTGTTGATTCTAAAAGTAAAACCAACAGCGAAATAGAGGGCAGAAAATCGGTTTATCGTGTGTTAAATTGGGCAAAAAAGCATGTTAAAGGTGCTGAAAATGTAGAATTGGTTTACTGCGCTCCGGAAGTAGCAGTAAGAGAAACCAGAAGAATTATATGTG
>JAQVYP010000037.1 GCA_029004655.1 Oscillospiraceae bacterium
TTAGAATCATTATACTATATTTAACCTATAAATGTAAATAACGCATATCAACAAAAACAGGCTGATATCGGTTTCATTCGATATCAGCCTGTAAAACTATATGAATCTTATCATTTAACTTTTGCCGGTATTCTGATTTTTTCTGATTACCATTTCAAACCGGCATTCATGAATCTTTGGTTACCAGCGGACACTCCACCTTGGACTATAATCTCCGCTTGCAATAGAAGCTTCGGTCTTGCTATCACTTTGCTTCTCGGATTCTGTTATTTTATTCGCCAAATATCTGTTAAATTTGGCGCAATCAATAGGTAGTGTAACCCAGTCGTCCGTCCAAGAAGAAAGAAACGCCGCATTTGAAAGCATCAATTCTTGTTCGCCGTCAATTCCGGGCGCCAAAAGCCGTTCACCATTCAATATCGCGTTTGCAAAGTTTTGCATAATGCCTGAATGAGCAGTTTCTCCACCCGAAAAATCTTGCTCACTGTAATCCGTTTCCCATGTTGGAAAACCATGTTCATCAGAAAAGCACATTTCTCGCTCAGAGCCGCGCAACTGCCAAAGCTTCAACTTTCCGTCCTCGGCAACAAGTTTACCTCTGTCGCCTGAAATTTCAAGTCTGTTTGTTCCCGGATATTCACCCGTCGAGGTAATAAACAGTGCTGTGGCACCATTTTCATACTCAGCAAATATTGTAGCATCGTCCTCAACTTCGATATTATGATATTTCCCACAATAACAAAAAGCTCTTATTCGTGACGGCATTCCGAATATCCACTGCCACAAGTCAAGGTTATGCGGGGCTTGATTAAGCAAAACTCCGCCGCCCTCGCCCTTCCATGTGGCACGCCACACTCCGGAATCGTAATAGCTTTGAGTTCTGTACCAATTGGTAATATTCCAAACCAATCTCTTGGGCTTTCCCAGCCTGCCGCTTCCTATAATATCTCTTACTTTTGCATAAAGCAGATTTGTGCGCTGATTCCACATAATACAAAATACTTTGCCCGATTTTTCTGCAATTTCACTCATTTTTTGAACACTGCTTAGCATCACGCCGGCAGGCTTTTCAATAAGAACATGAAGTCCGTTAGCAAAAGCTTCTATCGCCATGGGTGGGTGCAACCAGTGCGGTGTAGCAATAATCACTGCATCAAGGTTGCCTTCGTTCAACATATTCGTATAATTATCAAAGGTCGGAATACCGCCCAAATTTTCATGACACCATTCAATTCTTCTGGGATTAATATCGCAAACGGCCGCAAGAGTCAGCCCCTTTATGTTGCCCAATGCAATGTTTTTTGAATGCGCACTACCCATATTACCGATACCGACAATTCCAACACGAACTGTTTCCATTGAAAGCTCCCCCCACAAATCATTAAATTCTATCTAAGTCCCTGCGCTTTAAGATATGAATAGCTCTTTTTTAGGCAGAGAAACGGGTCTTCGCCATAGCAGTCATCCTGCTCCACAAGCGCATATTCAACCCTAGCATCTTCACAAGCTTTGAGAATTGACTCAAAATTCATGTTGCCGAAGCCTACAGGCGCCATTCTGCGCTCATTAACCACCATGGTCATATCTTTCAAATGAACACGTGGAAGTCTGCCTGCAAAATGTCTGATCCACCAAGCTGGATCACCGCCGCCTGCCTGTGCCCAGAATGTGTCAAATGTAAATCCAAGCTCTTTTGGTGTGAAAGCCTGATTTAGTGTTTCAAGCACTATCTCTCGATGACCGGGAAGTTTTCCGAATTCCATGTCATGATTATGATACATAAGTGTCATTCCCAGCTCATTCAGACGCTTTGCTGCTGGTTTGTATGTTTTAACAAAGTCATCAAAGCCTTCCTGAGTCTCAGATATGTTGGCACAGCCGATACCCACATAATCACAGTCGAATGCTTTATGAATTCTTGCAACTTCATCTGTTTCTTTTGCAATACGATCTCTATCAAAATGTGTGATAACACATTTCAAACCGGTGCTGTCCAGCTGCTCTTTAAGCCATTCTCCCTCAAAGCTGCAAGTTCCCGATACCTGAATGGTTGTATATCCGATATCGGCAATCTTCTTCAGTGATTCGGAAAAATGTTCAAGCGTATCACATTGTTTACATACAGTATACATCTGTGCTCCAATTATCATACCTGTCCCCGTTTCTCATACAATACTACCATATGAATTTTTGTTTAGAATTTATTCAAAATATCTTTTAATGCATTAACTGCCGAATCAAATGCTGCACGTTGAGTTGGATATTTGAATTCTCCCTGGCCTACAACACTCTTTTCATCATGCTCCAATTCACCCAAACCGTCAAAAGATGAAAGATGAGGCTCAAGTGTCATCACAGTACCGCCGTTTGCAATGTATTGCTTCAAAATCTGTTGTATATTCCCAATACCGAATCCGGCAGGAACCACTTTACCGTCTGTCAGTGCATCTTTAATGTGTATATACTCAATATATGGCGACAGCATTTCCCATGCAGGAAGTGTTTTCACACCGCACTGAATGAAATTTGCAGGATCAAAAATGCCCCTAATTTCAGGGACTGCCTTTAATATTTCAAGACATCTCTCAGCATTGTCTCCGTATATTTCTTTTTCATTCTCATGGCAAAGAATAACTCCGCTGCCCTTTGCAGCTTCGCAAAAGCGCGACAAGCGTAGCATCACTTCGTCACGATATTCCGGCTTACCATCTGTTCCGTAAAAACTAAACAGGCGGAAACACGGTGCGCCGAAAACATTAGCAGCTTCAACCATGCGCTTGAAGTTATCAAGATGTGGCTTAAAATCATCTTTAATATCAATTTTGCCTGACGGCGAGCCGATTGACCAAACCGCAAGGCCGTTATCACGAAGCTTTTTACCAACCATTTGCACTTGCCCGGCTGATAAATCGGAAATGTTGGTTCCGTCAACTCCGCGAATTTCAAGAAAATCAATACCATTTTCTTTCATGGCAATAATTTGTTCATCAAATGAGATACTTGCCTCGTCTGCAAAGGCCGAAAGTTTGATATTATTATTCATGATTCTCCCCCTTATACTCCTGAATATGCAGAAAATCCACCGTCGATAGGAACAACAATTCCTGTTACAAATCCGGCTTTTTCACTGTCGATTATCCATTCGAGAGTACCTAAAATCTCATCTGCTTCTCCAAAACGTCCCATAGGAGTTGCACGAAGAATTTTATCGGTACGCGGGGTTGGATTTCCGTCTTTATCAAACAACAAATCACGATTCTGATTTGTCACAAAAAATCCGGGTGCAATAGCATTAACACGGATTTCTTGACCTGCAAAATGCACTGCAAGCCATTGTGTAAAATTGCTTACAGCCGATTTGGCGGCACTGTATGCAGGGATTTTTGTTAAAGGTCTGAATGCGTTCATCGACGAAATATTAAGAATGCAGCAGCCTTTTCTGCCAATCATGTCTTTTGCAAAAACCTGTGTTGGCAAAAGTGTTCCCATCATATTTAAATCGAAAACAAAGCCAAAGCCAGCCTTGTCAAGATTGAAAAATGTTGAGATATCGGTTGCGGTATCGTCACCAGCTTCAAAAGTTTCATGTGCAGTGGTGCATTTAGGACTGTTACCACCTGCTCCATTTATAAGTATATCGCAAATTCCTAAGTCTGCAACAACTTTTTTATGCACGTCTTCAAGAATATCTTTGTCAAGCACATTGCATTTGTATGCCTTGGCAACTCCGCCGTTCGCAACGATTTCTGCGGCAACTGCTTCAACTGCCTGCTCGTTAAGGTCTAGCAATGCAACATTGTATCCGAGTTTAGCCAAATCCTTAGCAAATGAAGAACAAAGTATGCCGCCTGCTCCGGTTATAACTATATTTTTACTCATTTATTGTTACCCCTTTCAACTGCTTCCCAAAGACCCGCAATATATGTTGCGCCAAGTGCACGGTCAAAGAGTCCGTATCCGTAACGCCCCGTTTCTCCCCAAATCATTCTGCCATGATCGGGACGAACATATCCGTCAAATCCACCATCAACAAGCGATTTAACGATTCCATACATATCAAGAGAGCCGCACTTTGTCGGATGTCCAACCTCTTCAAAGGAACGCTCACCTGTGTGCTTAATGTTGCGCAGATGCACAAAATAGATTCTTTCACCAAACTTCTTCGCCATTTTAGGCAAATCATTTTCAGGGTTTGCGCCAAGAGAGCCTGTGCAGAATGTTAGTCCGTTGCTCGGACTGTCAACCAATTTCAAAAATCTTTCCAGATTCTTTTCACCTGTTATAATTCTCGGCAAACCGAACAGTCCCCACGGTGGATCATCCGGATGAATAGCCATTCTGACTCCAGCCTCCTCCGCAACAGGAATAACCGCCTGCAGGAAGGTTTTAAGGTTTTCCCAAAGCTGCTCCTCGCCTATTTGAGAGTATTGGCTAAGCAAATCTCGAAGTCCCTCTTTAGTGTAGCTTGCATCCCACCCCGGGAGTGAAAGCTCACTTGTGAGCGGATTCATTGAAAGCACGGTGCTTTCATCATATGCGAGAGCGTTTGCGCCATCAGTCTGCTGATGTTCGAGTTCGCTGCGCAGCCAGTCAAAAACTGGCATGAAATTATAGCAAATGCACTTTACACCGGCCATGCCGAGTCTTCTGATGTTTTCGCAGTAATTTTCGATAAGCTTTGGAGCATTTTCGTTTCCAAGCTTTATGTCCTCAGAAACAGGAACGCTTTCAACAACCTCGAACTCAAGGCCATTTGATACTGCTTTTGTCTTCAGTTCTGCAATGCTCTGCTCACTCCATATTTCACCGGGAGCAACATCATATACAGCTGATACAATACCGCTCATCGTTGGAATCTGTCTGATTCTATGCAGAGTGACCGGATCGTTGTCGCCATACCATCTAAAAGTAAGTTTCATTATTTATCCTCCACCAATGATTTAATATTGCTGTAGCTTATCATCATTGCCAGTTTTTCTGCCTGTTTGCCATCAAATTCACCGTCATCCACAAATTTTCCGATTTTCTCACAAAGAATTCTGCGAAAATAATCGTGACGGGCATATGACAAAAAGCTTCTGCTGTCGGTCAACATTCCAAGGAACGAGGCTAAATGTCCTGTTTCGGCGATAGTCTCTATCTGATCTTCTATGCCGCGCTTATGGTCACAAAACCACCACGCCGCACCACACACAACATTGCGAAAACTGCCGCCCGCAGAGCAAAGCTGTGCATTCAAATTCGGTTTTAAGGAATATAAAATGGTTTTTGGCAAGCCACTGTCAGATTCAATTGCGTCCAGCATTCTGATAATACTGCTGACAGCAATATCATCGCCCATGCAATCACCACCACAATCAGCTCCAAGCTTTTTAAACAATGTCGAGTTAGCATTACGCCATACAGCCAAATGCCACTGCATTATAAGTCCGCGGCTTTCATATTCTTTCCCAAAGAAACGATACATGTTGCCCAAAAATCCCTTGTAATCATCATCCGAAACCATTTTACCTTTAAGTGCCGCTGTAAATACTTTGTCTGCATCTATATCATCCCATATTCTGTCCGGGAAATCAGGAATACCGACGTCGGTCATTTTACAGCCATGAGCTTTAAAAAAATCAAGACGCTCAGTTGCGGCTTTTTTAAGTGTTTCTAGGTTATTTATCGGGTATTTGCAAACATCGGATAATTTAGCAATATAATCCGCATATCCCGTGCGGCGGATTTGCAACAGATTGTCTGTTCGATAAGACGGAGCAACTTTGACTTCGTAACCTTCTTTTGCTAGTTTTTCGTGATATTCGAGGGAATCAGCAATATCATCGGTAGTTGCTATATATTCGACATTTGAAGATTTAATAAGTTTTCTGGGTGAAAGCTGTTTTTCCTTTATTATTGCATTAGCTTTGTTCCAAATTTCTTCTGCATTTTCGGGGCAAAGGTGTTCTTCAATTCCAAAGAACATATTCAACTCCATTTCTGTCCAATGATACAGAGGGTTGCCTGCAGCTAGGCTGATTGTCTCGGCATATTTTAAGAATTTTTCATGCCAATCGGCTTTGCCTGTGATATATTCTTCGTCAATGCCGAATGCACGCATCAAGCGCCATTTATAATGGTCTCCTCCAAGCCACATTTCACCTATATTGTTAAACGGCTTGTCTTCATAAATTTCCTTTGGAGAAAGGTGGCAGTGATAATCAATTATTGGTAAATCACGAACACTTTCATATATTTGCTGTCCCGATTTACTGTTTAATAAATAAGTCTTATTCATAAAAACTCCTTTCATTTTTGCAAATAAATATTGGTTATTTGGATATTATATTGCTAATATGGCACAAATGTGTTAGATTTAAAAAAACACTTTTGGGGTGGTATAAAATGAGCACACTTTATACATACAGTCACAACAATCTATTGATTAGTCATTCCCTTGATGAACATCCCGACACAAATAAATTTTCCATGCATGCTCATGATAGTAATGAGATATTTTACTTTATTTCGGGTCATGGAAAATATGCGGTAGAGGGCAATATGTATGACTTATATCCCGGTTGCATTATGATAATGCGGGCAAACGAAACACACAAACTTCATATAGAACCTGATTTGCCTTACGAGCGTATTGTAATTAATTTTGCACCGTCAATAATCATGCCCCTTGATCCGGAAATGCATCTGCTTGAATCATTTTTGGATCGTCCTAACGGACAATGGAACAGATACAGCCCAGATGAGCTTGATTTTGACGCAGGAAAATACATAAAAGGCATGATTTTGCCAAAAGAAAGTGAATATAATCAAAGGCTTGCAATAACATCTCGACTCATATGCCTGCTTTATGATTTAAGCACTCATTTTCATAAAACCCGCCAAAAAGAAACTTCAAATACACCCCGGGATATGATTGCAGATGTTGTTGATTACATAAACACAAACCTCTTTGGAGATTGGAATCTTGATATGCTTTCAGCACATTTTTATATCAGCAAATCATATCTTAACCGAATTTTTAAAAATTCAACGGGCTGCTCAATTTGGAATTATGTGCTTATTAAACGTCTGATGGTGGCACGCGAAAGTATTCGCAATGGCACACCGATTACTACAGTTTACCGAGCTTGCGGATTTAATGATTATTCAACATTTTTCAGGAGATACCGTAACCATTTCGGCGTATCGCCCAAAGATGATAAGCCACGTTAAGCGTTGTATGTTCCCGATGTGTCTGCAACAATTGCCGTTACATTTTCCTTGTGGCGTGAAGTTGCAACACGTTTCATAAGTTCCTCATAATATAGCTCTTCATCAAACGGCAGTGCGATTTCTTTGCCGCCAAGAAATGCAGAAAGATGCATTGCATTTGAAAGAGTTAAACCGTTAATTCCCTCTTCACCGCTGGCAATGAGAGGCTCGCCTCTTAAAATTGCAGCAGAAAAAGCATTCAAAACCCCAACATGCTGTTCATTATTGCCGTCGGTTTCAACCTCAGCCTTTTCTGATTTCGGACCGGAAAAAGGTAAGGTATTTGTTTTTGAAAATTCCGGCTCCGAGGTTTCAAGTTTCCAGATGTAAAGCTTGTCATCCTCTGCAACCAGTTTACCCCCATCTAAAGTAACTTCAAAACGGTTTGTTCCAGGGGCGTCAGCAGTTGAAGTAATAAATACACCTGTTGCGCCATTCGGATATTCAACATATGTAGTAACGTCGTCTTCAACCTCAATATCATGCCATTTGCCGAATTTCATGTGTGTCTGAACCATAGTAGGCATACCGCAAATCCACTGCCAAAGGTCAAGGTTGTGCGGGCACTGATTAAGCAGAACACCGCCGCCCTCGCCTGACCATGTTGCACGCCATTCGCCTGAATTGTAATATGCCTGCGAACGATACCAGTTTGTAATTATCCAATTTGTTCTGCGGATTTCGCCCATTTCGCCGCTCTTTATAATTTCGCGCATTTTGCGATATATACAATTTGTGCGTTGATTAAACATCATGCCAAAAACAACATCTGATTTTGCCGCTGCCTCATTCATTTCACGAACTTGTTTTGTATAAACACCTGCAGGCTTTTCGCACATTACGTTAATACCGCGTTTGAAGCCCTCGATAGCATATTGTGGATGAAAATAGTGAGGAACAGCAATAAGAATGGAATCAACCAAACCGCTGTCCATCATTTCCTCTGCTGTATCAAAAGTTGTAACATTAGGCAACTTTCCCTTTGCCCATTCGAATTTTGCAGAATCAATATCTGCGACAGCTGTTACCTCCACCTCCGGACACTTTCCAGAGACTATATTTTCTATATGTCCTCTGCCCATATTACCGACACCTATAATGCCAAGACAAATCTTTTTCATATATAAACTCCTTTAATGAAAATAATAATCTACATATATAATATCGCGCCCATATTAGCAAATCAATTGCTTTTATGAGCACGTTATATTGCTTATAAAGTACTGATTTAATATTTTTCCATCATTGCAATATTTGAATAATTTTAAACTTGTAGTGTTTTGTCAATTTACAGCACAATTGTGTTCGCATTAACCAAGCCCCAATTTTCATAACATTGTATTGATAAGTAAAGAGGGGTGAATGACATGATTTTTACATTATTAGGCTCTATATTTTCCAATCTGATTTATTTTGCGCTTCACGTAACAAATACAGGCTCTTTCCCAAAGCCACTTACCGTGGAGGAGGAGCAGGATCTTCTTATTAGAATGCAACAGGGTGATGATGAGGCAAGAAAACAGCTGATTGAGCATAATTTAAGGCTGGTTGCTCACATTATCAAAAAATACTACAACAGCTCAGTAGAGCAAGATGATTTAATTTCAATTGGAACAATCGGACTAATAAAAGCGGTTTCAACCTTCAACAGCAACAAGGGAATTCGACTTGCAACTTACGCCGCACGATGCATCGAAAATGAAGTTTTAATGTACTTTCGTAATCTCAAAAAATCAGCACAGGATGTTTTTATTAGTGACCCAATTGACACAGATAAAGAGGGAAATTCTCTTACTCTGCTTGATGTAATATCTGACGACAGTTGCATTGCTGATGATATTGATTTGAAAATTAAGCTCGAAAAACTACAAAAGTATATTGGTGAAACGCTAACCGAAAGAGAAAGAATTATAATAGAACTGCGCTATGGAATCGGCGGGCGGTCAGAATTGACTCAGCGTGAGGTTGCCGGAATGCTTGATATTTCAAGATCTTATGTATCACGAATCGAAAAAAAAGCGCTTGAAAAGCTAAAGAATAGATTCGATTCATATGTGCCCATTAATGCGCGAAAATTGCGCTAAATCCATTTATCCTTTTAAAACTAATACAAAAATTCGCTATCTAATACTAATTCCAATTAAAAAGTGACCAAGATTTGCGAGGATTTTGTTTGTGAGACAAGGCGGAGGACGAAGGCGGGCTATCGCCCACCGAGAACGACAACGCAGTCTCGCAAACAAAAGACCGCGAAGATTGGTTGATTTTTATTTGGAATTAGTATAAAATAAATCGGTACCTATAAGCTAAACACTTTTTAAGTGGCTATCTTATAGGTACCATTTTTTATAATCTTATTTTTCCAATATACGAAACGATTTCGTCACGCATTCTTATTGCTTCATCGCGTGCCGCCTTTGCAAAATCTTTCTCCGTATAATCACCCTTTTTATAAGCACACATAATTGCTCTTGATGAATTTATTATGGCACCTAATCCGTTTTTGTCAAATGCTCCCGCAACATCTGCCGCACCACCGCCCTGCGCACCGTATCCGGGCACTAAAAACATTGTATGCGAAGCAGTCTCTCGAAGCTCTGTTAGCTGTTCCGGATATGTTGCACCAACTACTGCACCAACACCCGAATAGCCATACTCTCCCGAATTTTCCTTGCCCCAATTTTCGCAGTATTCTGCCATTAACGAATATACGGTTTTATCCGGGCAAAGGCAATCTTGAAGCTCACCGGATGATTTGTTTGAAGTCTTGACAAGCACAAATATTCCTTTGTCGTTTTCCTGGCAGATGGGAAGCAAAGGATTTATTCCATCAGAGCCCAAATAACCGTTTACTGTAAGTGCATCCCCGCCGAAGGGTTCAAATTGGTTGCTTCCGACTTTGATACTGCCAAGATGCGCCGCCGCATATGCCTCCATGGTTGTTCCGATATCATTGCGCTTTCCGTCGGTAATAACAAACATACCTTTTCCTTTGGCATAGTCGATAGTATCCTTTAAAGCACGCATTCCCTGCCAACCATACATTTCATAATATGCGCACTGTGGCTTAACAGCAGGAACAATGTCGCACAATGCATCTATAAGCCCAACATTGAATTGGTATAATGCCTGTGCCGCACCCTCCAATGTTTCACCGTATTCTGCAAAACATTCGTCAATAATATATTGCGGAATGAAATCCAGTTTCGGGTCAAGCCCTGCTACGGTTGGATTTTGCGTATCAACAATTTTTTTTATTAAACGATCAAATGACATTATTGACTCCATTCTGCCGACAATCGGCATTAAATTTTATTTTAAGCTATCAAACACAATTTCACCACGGCAAACAGTTGCAACCACTTTGCCATAAAGCTTCATATTCTTAAAAGGTGTATTGTGTGATTTTCCTGCAAGTTCCTCTGTCCTAACAACCCACTCGGCATTTTCGTCAAACAGTACCATATCTGCAGGCGCACCGACCGATAGAGTGCCATAAGGCAACTTCAATATTTTTGCAGGATTAAGACACATTAATTCAACAAGCCTGTCCATAGAAATAAGATTACTTTTAACCAGTGCTGTATATGATGCACTTAAAGATGTTTGCATTCCGACAACACCGTTTGGAGCCTTTTCGAAGTCTGCTTTATCCTCAGGTGAATGCGGAGCATGATCGGTTGCAATCGCATCAATTGTGCCGTCTGCAATCGCTTTCAGCAGTTCTTGCCTGTCCTCCTCTGCCCTAAGTGGAGGGTTCATTCGGAAATCTGCATCTCTTTTATATAACTGCTCGTCCGTAAAAGTAAAATAGTGCGGTCCGGTTTCGCAGGTGACCTGTACACCGTCATTTTTAGCCGTCCTGATTAGTTTTAAAGCGTTTTTACTGCTGACATGGCAAATGTGCATAGGGCATGAGGTTGAAGCACTAAGTGCAATTTCTCTCGCAACAGCAACATCTTCTGCCGCATTTGGCGTTGCTTTCACTACGAGATTTTGTGACACAACACCCTCGTTCATTATGCCGCCAGCCAATGTCAAATCCTCGCTATGGCTTAATATCAGACTGCCAACCTTTTGCGCCAAAAACAATGCATTTCTCATAACGCTTGCACTTTCAACAGGTCTGCCGTCATCCGTAAAGGCAATTACACCGGTTTTTTTGAGCTCGGCAAAATCAGTCAGTTCTTCACCCTTTAATCCTTTTGTAATTGCTGCAACCGGGTATACTCTGGAATTTGCGCTTTGCGCTTTGTTTAAAATATATTGAATAATCTCCACATTGTCAGAAGTAGGCGATGTGTTTGGCATTGCCGCCAGGCAGGTAACCCCACCGCAAGCAGCAGCTTCACAGCCCGTTATTATATCCTCTTTATATTCCTGTCCGGGATCTCTCAAATGCACATGCATATCCACAAGTCCGGGCATGGCTGTCATACCGTCCGCATTAATAACACGATCAGCGTCGCAGACAATGTCAGCACCGACTTTTTCAATCACACCGTTTGCAATCAAAATGTCACCGTATATTTTTAACTTATTAGCCGGATCAACAATTTTTGCATTTTTTATAAGAATAGTCATATTGACATTCCCTTCTGCAAATAATAAGAGCAGTATGTTATTGTTTTTATGCAAGGCACACACGCAGTTGTGCCCGAAATAAAAGTAAAACATATTTTACCATTCATTCGGTTATTATATCAGAACATTCGATTTATAGCAACAAAAAGGACGATGTATTATCATCGTCCTAAAAATTATTCGTGTTGTTGAAGCCACTCTTCAGCCTTT
>JAQVYP010000038.1 GCA_029004655.1 Oscillospiraceae bacterium
GGTCTAGTTTTCGTCCCGCCGCGTTGTCGTCGTCGGCGGGCGCCAGCCCGCTGTCCTCCTCCGCCTTGCGGGACAAAAACTATCCTCGCAAATCTAATCTCCATTTTTAATTGAGATTAGTATAAAATGTTGTTTCCCGTTCATTAACTGATAGTTTTGATTTATGCAATAGAATATTATTTTTGCATGGCTTTTATTAGTCTAATATCTGAGCCTATAAATAGTCGCATTGTATAATTTCCCATAATTCTTGATGAAACTCTTGAAGAGTAAATAGTTTCAATTTCTTTTAAGGATAAATTCGTGTTAATTATAGTTGAAAGCCCATTCATAAGTCTTGTATTTATTATATTGTAAACCATTGCTTTGGTTGGTTGAGTGGAAAATTCTGATCCTAAATCATCCAAAATAAGCAAATCACAGCTTGTAAGGTTGTCTAATATTTCTGTTCCTGAGTTATAATCAAATGACTCTTTACAAGCATCGTTAAGTAGGTTTTGGGCAGAACCGTAAATTACACCATAGCCACGGTTAAGAACCTCATTGGCAATTGCCAGGGATAGATGAGTTTTGCCAAGACCACATGCGCCCATAAAAAGCAGATTCTTGCCAGATGGGAAACTTTTAGCGAAGTCTTTACAGGCATTTAATGTACCTAACATAACTTCTTTCGGAACATCTCCAGTTATATCTGCAGTGTTGGAATAATACAGAATATCAAAGTTTAAAAAAGTTGATTCTTTTAACGGCATTTGACTACACAATTGCTCATAACTAAGTCTTTTAGCGACTTTTTGCACACAATCGCATAACTTGCCGTCAACATAACCTGTGTCATTGCATTTTTTACATTTATATACAGGTGTTGCTGGTATTCCTGAGTGCTTTAATATAGATTTTTTAATTCCTGTAAGTTCATTTGATTGTTTCTTTAGTTCTTCAAGCTTTTGCGTGTTGCCTGAAAGTGCAATTATTGCCAATTGAGACCCGATTTTGATAATAGAGTTATCAATTTGCTCAAGTTCGGCATTGTCTTTATAGGCAACTTCCAAATCATGTGCGTGTTTTGCCTCAGCCATATTGTGATCACTTTTAACCATATCAAGTGCTTTTAAAACAACATCTTTTGAAAGGGACACAATTATTGCTCCTTATCATTTTTTATTAACCAAATTTTTCATTGCCAATTCCATATCATGCGATGCAATATTGGGTTTACTGTTTGGCTTTTTCACATTTTTGATATCATCAATGGTTTTGACTCCGTCACGATGCCAAGTTTCTATGATTTTTCTTATGTATGGAAATGAAAATTTAGAAGTGGTATCAACACATTGCTCATATGCAGCGCGAAGTATATCACGTCCGTATTTCCACTCGTTGACCCATGTGTAAGCAGATTGCAACTCTTTTTCGCTGGGACTTCTGTGTTCAATTCCCATTGCGGATTCGACTAAACGCCATGAACCGCGTTTTTCGTGTAGCACTACTATCTTTTTCTCTGCATCCTGAACGTTGTTAATACCGTCGTTTATCCACTGCACAGCAGTTCGCTCGATAAATCCTATATTAACGTGGTTTTCTGAAATGGCAAATTCCAAAAGCATTAGTATCAGAGCCACGCTCATACCTTCATCATCATAGAGCCAAACAAGTGTAGATGATTCGTTTTGGCGAAGCCCACGCCCGAATTTTAACTGTGCTTCATTCAACAGAAAAGCAATTTCCGGACATTCAAATCCGCGTTTTGCAACTTCCTCACGTGTGGGTTTCACAATTTGTGCACATGCAGTGCGATTCTGCAATTTGTTCGACGGTTGGGTGGCTTCCGGCTGTGTGGCGGGAGCTTCGGTGTTTAAAAGTACACCGGCATCTGCCCAATATCTGAGTGAATCAGAAACGTCCGGCAAATCGATTTTGAGGGCTTCGGAAATTGCTGCCGAATCAAACCCTTTGTCCATGTGGCGAAGCGCCCAAAGCAACACCTTAAGGTGAACAGCGCCCGCCAATTTTATATGTTTATCCACAACAGAGCAAGGAACAGCAAAAAAACCTGCAAGCTCGCTTGGATTTAATGTGTAACCCATATTTCCTCCAACTGCCAATTAATGACATAATTATTTTATACTGTTTTCCCATTCAAAAACAGACATATTTGTGGCTGATTTTCGCCCCGCTGTGCCCTACTCATCGGCGGGCGACAGGTAAGATTTACTACTCGTCCTTCAGGTCAAAAAATTACCTTGCAAATCTTTTCTGCTCTTTAATTCGAGAACATGATAATAATTATATATATTATAACATTAATTTTTTTGCTTGTAAATTGTCATATATTGCAGCAATTTATAAAGTATACATTAAAATATAAGACAGGTGCAAAAACAAGTAACTTTTATCGTAAAAATACACAAAATAATGGTTAGTTATACTAAAAGAAGAATAATTGTGACAGAAATTTTTTTGAAAGCGTTATTTACTTGATATTTTAGCTGGTATAATATAAACTAAACATATATTGTTTCTGTAAAATAATTTATTATTGAGTTGGTATACAGTGAAAAGAGGGGTATTATGCCAGACAAAAAAGTTGCCGTTATCATGGGAAGCGGAAGTGATTTGCCTGTTGTTTCAAAGGCCATTGATACACTGAAAAGTTTTGGTGTTGAGTGTGAAGTTAGGATTATGTCGGCACATAGGACACCGCTTGAGGCTTATGATTTTGCAAAGAGCGCAAAAGCTGACGGATTCGGAGTTATCATTGCAGCAGCCGGAAAGGCCGCACACTTAGCCGGTGCATTGGCGGCACACACAACATTACCAGTCATTGGAATACCCATTAAAGCCAGTGTACTTGATGGCATGGACGCATTATTATCCACAGTTCAGATGCCTAAGGGTGTACCTGTTGCAACGGTCGCCATTGACGGTGCTGATAATGCCGCGATTTTAGCGGTTCAGATTTTGGCTGTCAGTGATGAAACCCTGTCAGCAAAACTAATCGATATGAAGAACAAAATGACTGAAAAGGTTATTGAAGCAGATAAAAAGCTACAGTCTCAGCTATAATTATAAGTCGCTTTAATTGCGGCAGATTTGGATGTGATTTTGATGGAAAAAAGCTTTTCAGAAAGTTATAAGGCAGCAGGCGTTGATGTTACTGCGGGATATAAATCAGTCGAACTGATGAAAGATCATGTTAAGCGCACGAATATCAATGGAGTTCTGTCGGGCATTGGCGGATTTGGCGGATTGTTTCAGCCTGATTTTTCAGGAATAAAAGAGCCGGTATTGGTTTCCGGAACAGATGGTGTCGGAACAAAGCTGAAAATTGCCTTTTTGATGGACAAGCATGACACAGTTGGAATCGACTGCGTTGCTATGTGTGCTAACGATGTCGCTTGTGCGGGGGCAAAGCCGTTATTTTTTCTTGATTATATTGCTGTCGGCAAAAATGTGCCGGAGCGTGTTGCTTCAATAGTATCTGGTGTGGCAGAGGGTTGTGTTCAGGCGGGATGTGCTTTAATCGGCGGCGAAACCGCAGAGATGCCCGGATTCTACCCTGTAGACGAATATGACTTAGCTGGTTTTTGTGTTGGTATGGCAGATAGGAGCAAGCTTATTGATGGAAAATCATTAAAGAGCGGCGATGCAATCATTGCAATCGCTTCTTCAGGTGTGCACTCAAACGGATTTTCACTTGTAAGAAAAGCACTTAATATCAAACCTGAAAACCTTAATATATATATAGATGAAATTGGCAAAACTTTAGGTGAGGAATTGTTGACGCCTACAAAAATATATGTAAAAGCTCTACAAAAGCTGATGGATAGTGTGCATGTAAATGCTGTCAGCCATATCACAGGCGGCGGATTTTATGAAAATATTCCGCGAATGTTGCAAACAGGGCACAAGGCTGTAGTGCGCCGTGACGCAGTTAATGTTCTGCCAATTTTTAATGTTATTTCAAAAACCGGAAAGATTCCGGAGCGCGATATGTTTAACACCTTCAACATGGGCGTGGGTCTTATGGCGGCTGTTCCTGCAACAGAAGCTGATGCTGCTATACGCGCACTTAAGAGCATTGGGGAAAATGCGTATATAATTGGAGAAGTTGCAGACGGTGAAAAAGGTGTAGAAATAGTATAGTATATTTGTATAAAAATGCAAGGAGATTTTCGATTATTCGGGAATCTCTTTTGGGTTTATAAGGGGTAGTGTTATGAATATTGCAGTGCTGGTATCCGGTTCCGGAACCAATTTGCAAGCACTTATTGATGCTCAAAACAAAAATGAGTTGTCAGGCAGAATTGCCTGCGTAATTTCCAGCAAACCGGGAGTTTATTCGTTGGAACGAGCAAGGCTTGCCGGAATAGATTCTGTCGTGTTGCCCACTCGCAAAAGCGGTGAGGATGTCGAAGCCAAGTTGTTGGAGGCTTTGGGAAAATACGATATCGGACTTGTTGTGTTGGCTGGGTTTTTATCAATTCTGGGCGAACAAGTAATTTCAAAATATCGTAATCGTATTATAAACGTCCATCCGTCGCTGATACCGTCGTTTTGTGGCAAAGGATTTTATGGATTGAAGGTTCATGAGTCGGCGCTCCAATATGGGGTTAAAGTAAGTGGCGCAACGGTACATTTCGTTAATGAAATTCCTGACGGTGGTGCAATTATATTACAAAAAGCTGTTGAAGTAAAGCAGGGTGATACACCTGAAACATTACAGCGGCGCATTATGGAAGAAGCAGAATGGAAACTTCTGCCCGAAGCTGTCCGACTTTTTTGCGAGGGCAAATTAAGGGTAGTTGACAATAAGACAATTATTACGGAGGAAAATTAGATGAGAAAATTGCTGAAAATTGAAGATCTACTCAAGGCAAACACATATCCCGGCAGAGGAATAATTGTGGGAAAATCACAAGATGAAAAGTCTGCTGTGATTGCTTATTTTATAATGGGCAGAAGCGAAAACAGCCGCAATCGTGTATTCGTCGATGAGGGATGCGACATGAGAACAAAAGCATTTGACCCATCTAAGCTTTCGGATCCGTCGCTTATAATATATTATCCTGTTCGTGTAAACGGCAACAAAACTATTGTCACAAATGGCGACCAAACCGATACCATAAACGATTGTCTTAATATAGGAAAGACTTTTGAAGACGCTTTAAGAACACGTGAATTTGAGCCTGATGAACCTAATTTCACACCTAGAATTTCGGCGATAGCTGAATTTAACGGTGATGATTTCGGCTTAAAACTGTCAATACTAAAATCTTCCGGCGGCGACAGCCGTTTGTGTGAGAGATTTTTCTATGAATATGATAAGCCAATTGCGGGAGAGGGCAGATTCATTCACACTTATGAGTGTGATGGAAATCCGATTCCTTCATTTGACGGTGACCCTGAACCGATTGAAATCAAAGGCGATATTTCGGAATTTTCACAAAATCTTTGGAATTCACTTAATGAGCAAAACAAGGTTTCATTATTTGTGAGATTCATATCTCTCGAAAGCGGAAAATCAGAAACAGTAATAATCAATAAAAACAAATAGGAGGATAAAATAATGGCAAACGAATTTTCACTTAAATATGGTTGTAATCCTAACCAAAAACCGGCAAGAATATTTATGAAGGACGGCTCCGAGCTTCCGATTGAAGTACTGGGTGGACGTCCCGGTTATATTAATTTTCTTGATGCTTTTAATAGCTGGCAGTTGGTATGCGAACTGAAAATCGCAACAGGACTTCCGGCAGCGACATCGTTTAAGCATGTTAGCCCTGCCGGTGCGGCGTTAGGTCTGCCATTATCCGATGTGCTGAAAAAGATTTATTATGTTGATGATTTGGAGCTTACTCCGGTGGCTTGTGCATATGCCAGAGCACGCGGAGCAGACAGAATGTCCTCCTATGGTGATTTTATAGCACTTTCCGACACCTGCGATGAGCAGACGGCAACCTTGATTGCTCGTGAGGTTTCGGACGGAATTATCGCTCCCGGATATACCGACAAGGCTTTGGAAATTCTTAAATCCAAGCGTAAAGGCACTTATAATATAATTAGAATTGACGAATCTTATAAGCCGGCAGAGATCGAAGTTAAGGACGTATTCGGAATCACCTTTGAGCAGGGCAGAAATGAGCTTAAGATTGATGATAATATTTTTAATAATATTGTTACTGATTCCAAGGATTTGCCGGAAAGTGCAAAACGCGATATGATTGTATCTTTGATAACCTTGAAATATACCCAGTCCAATTCCGTTTGTTATGTTAAGGACGGACAGGCTATTGGAATCGGTGCAGGTCAGCAATCTCGAATTCATTGCACCAGACTTGCTGGAAACAAGGCCGATACTTGGCATTTAAGACAGCATGAAAAGGTACTTAACTTGCCATTTAAGGATAATATTCGACGCCCGGACCGCGACAATACGATTGATATTTATATTTCCGACGATTATGAAGATGTTTTGGCAGATGGAATTTGGCAAAATATATTTACGTCAAAGCCGGAGGCGTTTACCAGAGAAGAGAAAAAAGAATATTTGTCAAAGATTGACGGCGTTACTCTTGGCTCTGATGCATTTTTCCCATTTGGTGACAATATCGAGCGTGCAAAGCGCAGTGGTGTTAAATATATAGTTCAGCCGGGCGGTTCAATCCGTGACGATAATGTTATCGAAACTTGCAACAAGTATAACATGACAATGGCGTGCACAGGAATACGTTTATTCCACCATTAATAGCGGGAGGATTTTTCAATGAATATTTTGATGATTGGTGGAGGCGGGCGTGAGCATGCGCTCATCAAATGCCTTAATAAAAGTAACAGGGCTCAAAAAATTTTTTGTGCACCCGGCAACGGTGGTATTTCTCGTGATGCTGAATGTTTCTCAATTGATGTTAAAAATTGCGACGAGGTTGTGGCACTTGCCAAAAAGGTTAATGCAGATTTAGTTTTTGTGGCACCTGATGATCCACTTGCAGCCGGTGTAGTTGATGCACTCAATGCAAAATCAATTCGTGCTTTTGGCCCAACTGCCATGGCGGCAAGAATTGAAGCCAGTAAGGTTTTTTCCAAGAATCTCATGAAGAAATATGGTATTCCAACCGCAGGATATGAAGTGTTTAACAATGCAAACGACGCTTTGGAATTTATTAAAGACAATAATGAATATCCAACAGTTGTTAAGGCGGATGGTCTAGCGCTCGGCAAAGGTGTAATAATTTGCGCTAATTTTGATGAGGCAAAGTCTGCCGTTGAATCTATCATGCTGGATAAGGTTTTTGGAGAGTCCGGAAATCAAATTGTTGTTGAGCAGTTTATAACAGGTCCAGAGGTATCTGTCTTGTCTTTCTGTGATGGCAAGTGCATTAAACCTATGGTTTCATCAATGGATCACAAGCGCATTTTTGACGGCAATAAAGGCCCCAATACGGGCGGTATGGGCACAATCAGTCCAAACCCGTATTATACAGACGAAATCGCCGAAAGATGCATGAGTGAGATTTTCCTTCCGACCGTAAAAGCTATGCAGGCAGAAGGTTGTCCCTTCAAGGGATGTTTGTATTTCGGACTTATGCTGACCAAAGACGGTCCTAAGGTTATCGAATATAATGCACGCTTTGGTGATCCCGAAACACAGGTGGTATTACCAAGACTCCAAACCGACCTTTGTGATATTATTGATGCCGTTATAGACGGCACTTTGGATAAGTTGAAAATCGAGTGGGATAACGGTGCGGCAGCGTGCGTGGTCATGGCGTCGGATGGATATCCGGGGAAATATAAAAAGGGTGTTGAAATCAAGGGCATTGACGAAAATGGCAATGTTGATGGTGCAGTTGTATACCACGCAGGCACCTCATTTGACGGAACCTTTAAAACAGCAGGCGGCAGAGTTCTAGGCGTCACTGCTGTGGGTAATGATTTGAACGAGGCTCTTAGGAAAGCGTATGTGGCAGTTGAAAAGATCTCCTTTGAAGGCGCACAATACCGCAAAGACATCGGAACCACACAATGGAATGGTGAAGTTTAATGGACGAAAATGTAAAAATCAAGTCCAATATGATACGCGCTATATTGTTTATGGTGGTTTTGCTGGTATCCGGAATATACGGAATATATCAGTTCTTTTTTGTTACAGCTGAAATATGGATGCTCATTTTAGGCATTGTTTTTCTTTGCAGTTCTGTTTTTGCTATATTTATGTGTGATTTATACATAGTGATTGGTGAAAATGAACTCACGATTAAACTATTTAAAATTCAAACTGTCAAGGCTGATGAGATATCACAAATTGATTGGACTTTTTTTTCTCAAAGAAAAGGATATTGCTATGTTAATTTGAAAGACGGTAAGAGCAGGGCACTCTCGAGAGTGACATTTGAAAAAAAGCTTAAAAATGAGCTGATTAAGTTTGCCGAAAGAAACGGTATATCTCAGCGTGGACTTGATAAGTAATGAAGACACGCACGGTACAAAATTGTATTGTGCGTTTTGCTTACCAGCCTGAAATATGACCTCTTTGCATCGCACCTAAAGTTATTTTCTTAATGCTCGGATAATCTTTTTCAAAACCTTTGAGCATATCCTTGACCTTTTGACGCTCTGTGCAGCCATCAGCAGGACATTTACTTTTTACTATTGGAATGCCAAGCTTGTTTACAACGCGGATAATATCCTTTTCGGTTGTAAAAGCCATCGGACGAATTAAGTATAAATCCTTGCGGGATAAATAGCTTATAGGTTGAAAAGAACCGATATTTCCACCCTGAAATAAATTCATATAAAAAGTTTCAACGGCATCGTCCATGTGGTGACCTAGTGCTATTTTGTTGCAGCCAAGTTCTTTTGCCAAATCATGCAATGCACCACGGCGCATTTTTGCACAAAGGCTGCAAGGATTAGATTCTTTTCGCACTTCGAAAATTATTTTCCAAAGTTCTGTCTTTTTAATTGTATAAGGCACTTGCAATCTGCGGCACATTTCGGCAATCTCTGAATAGTCAGCAGGGATTCCGCCAAATAGTGAGTCAATTGTAACAGCGTGCAGTTCATATTTTTTAGGATAAAATCGACGCATTTCCGCCAAGGCACATAGCAGAGCCATAGAATCCTTGCCACCGGAAATACCAATTGCAATTTTATCTCCGTCATTTATCATATCATAACGCTCCATTGCGGAACGCATTGTGCTCATTAAAAGTTGCATTGTTTTACTCCATTCTTATCTAAACAAACTGTTTAAGACCATTATTATAGCAGTAATATATTAGAAAGTCCATATGGTGCAAAATTATGGTGGTAAAACAAAACTTTGTAATGTATAATTTATTATAGATTAAATTTCTAGGGGTGATTTTTATGAATTTAAAGAAAAAAACTGCTGATTTATTATTCGGTCTTTGTTTCATGATTGCAGGTGTCGGCTTGGCTGGCAATGCGTTTGGTTGGTGGAATTATCGCTTGTTTTTTGATGGTTGGTGGACGCTGATAATAATTATTCCGATGGTTATCAGTATTTTTAAATCCGGATTTCACGCATTTAACACTACTGCGTTGTTTATCGGAATTGTGTTGCTCCTTAGTGAAATCGAAGTTTTGCCGGAGGATACAATATATCAACTAATTGTTCCAATTATATTTTTAGTAATAGGCTTTCAAATTATATTTAAAGGTGCTTTTCGTCGAAAAATCCCAAAAGCCATTTTCCAAGATCACAGCAAGACTATAAAAGACTATGTTGCGATTTTTGGCGGGCAGGAAAGAAAAATTAGTAACGAAGTTTTTGAAGGTGGAAACGTTTGCGCGGTATTTGGCGGCGTCGAACTTGATTTACGCGATGCTATAATTAACCAAGATGTTGTAATAAATATAACATCTGCTTTTGGAGGTGTGGAAATATATTTGCCCTCAAATGTAAGGGTGTCAATTTCCAGCATCCCAATATTCGGCGCAGTTTCCAACAAATCCAGCACACTTGCAAACGACAGCGACCCGACGGTCTATATCAATGCAACATGTATTTTTGGCGGCGTTGATGTAATTTGACCTTTAATTGAAACTAAATCCGCGGCAATTTTTAGTTGTCGTGGATTTGTTGTATAAGTAAGAAATAAAAATATAATTTAATAAAAGTATTAAAGAAAATGTGAAGAAATATATGAGCAAAAGTAAAGAAAAGTACGGCCTGTTTACAGCGATTGCTATGATTGTAGGTGTATGCATCGGTTCAGGAATCTTTTTCAAAAGCGACAACATACTAAGCGCCACCGGTGGAAGTATCTCGCTGGGAGTAATCGTGTTTGCCTTAGCGGCTATTTCAATTGTTTTTGGCGGACTTACAATTAGTTTGCTCGCACAATCAACAGACAAGCCAGGCGGGGTTATAACCTATGCAGAGGAATTTTGTGGAAAGAAAACAGCGTGTGTGTTTGGTTGGTTTCAAATTTTTGTTTATTTCCCGACTATAACAGTGATTATAAGCTGGGCCGTTGGAATCTACACTTGCATTTTGTTTAACATTAATCTAACACTACTAAATCAGATGCTTATTGGGTTGGTGGCGGGATTCGCGTGTTTTCTTTACAACGCGCTATATTCCCGATTTGGCGGATTAATTCAACGAGTTTCAACAATTATTAAACTTATTCCACTGTTGTTATTTGCAGTTTGCGGTATGATTTTCGGTGATCCGATTGCAGGACTTAAAAATATGCCGGTTCAAGAGGCTACAGGGGCATTATGGATTTCAGCGGTAGGGCCGATAGCATATTCATTTGACGGATGGATTATATCTACCGGAATTTCGCATGAGATTAGAAAATCCAAAAAGAATTTGCCTATTGCATTGATTGTCGCACCATTAATAGTGCTTGCAGTTTATGTGCTTTATTTTGTGGGTATCACATCGTATGCAGGTGCTGATAATGTTTTGGCACTAGGTGATGGACATGTGACCTTTGCCGCCACTCAGTTGCTCGGCAGTTTCTTTGCCAAGGTCGTTACAGTGGTGGTTGTTATTTCGGTATTCGGTACATTAAACGGTGTTATTTTGGGATACATTCGTATTCCATATTCGCTTTCTCTAAGAATTGGCATGGTTCCTTTTGAAAATAAGTTGTCTAAGATTAATGAAAAAGCGGATATGCCGCTTAATTCAGCAATATTTGCCGCCGTTATCTGCGCGTTTTGGTGGGTCATTCATTTTATTATGCAAAACTTTAACTTGTTGCCCAACTCTGATATATCGGAAATATCAATAGCTGTTAGTTACGGAATGTATGCTGTATTGTATATAAAAGTTTTAAAAATGAACTTAACAAACCACAGCAAAAATTATTTAAGAGGAGTAATTTCACCTGTTTTGGCATGCGTTGGGTCGGCATTTATTTTATACGGAACTGTTGCAACAGCAGGAAGCGCTCGCGACTTGCTTATTAAGGTGATTTGTGCAATGATTTGCGTAGCAGTAATGCTAGTTTCGCTTATGTATTATTCTAAAAAAGTTAAAACTATATAACACAAAATCCCACCAGTTATAATATTTGGTGGGATTTTAGTTAGGTATTAGTATTAGTATTAATTTCACATTAGAATTGGCTGAATCTGATATCCTTTAAGTGCAGCCACTGCCGAGTCGTAAACTTTGCTGAAATCAGAAACGCACGAACGGGTTTTTATCTCCGGCGCATC
>JAQVYP010000039.1 GCA_029004655.1 Oscillospiraceae bacterium
TAAAGTCTTATACTAATTCCAAATAAAAATCAACCAATCTTCGCGGTCTTTTGTTTGCGAGACTGCGTTGTCGTTCTCGGCGGGCGATAGCCCGCCTTCGTCCTCCGCCTTGTCTCACAAACAAAATTCTCGCAAATCTTGGTCACTTTTTAATTGGAATTAGTATTAGAGGGGCAGTTTTTACTGCTCCTCTTTTTTATTTTAATGAAAAATAGAAAGACCATGAGAAAAAATCTCATGGTCTTGTTCTTCATATTCATTTATGCTTGAGCTTTTAATTGCAACGCTCTAAAATATAAGGTTTAACATCATCAAATGGAATCTTCAAAGAATATGAGAATTCCTCATATAACAATTTTTCTGCCGATTTCATGAAATTTTCATCTGACTGTCGCAGCTTTTTCCCTGTTGCAGTTACATCTTTTTTTCTTTTATGAATTGTCTTAATGATTTTTATCCATTCTCTACAACTTCCGGTATGCAATTGAGTTTTAAAAACTTCATTTCTTTGTCTATCATTTGCAATCCACTCAATTTCTTCATCCGGCATTTTTTTAATCAATTCATCAGCTTCACTTTGCGATATTAATGGTCTGATTAAAACCTTTGGATTATCTATTGGTGTCATAATTCTTGCATTGTTTTCAAAGACGGGACGCAAAACATAGTAATCTGACTTTATATTTCCCACTAATTTATCCTTTGTAATATCAGTAACTTCACAGACGCCCGTTGTTCCATACATAACACAGTCATTCACATTAAACATTTTTTACCCTCACTTTCAAATTTAAAACAGTCTTTTCCGTTTGCTTTTCTTTGACTGTCAGAATATAATAAAACAGTAGATACCAAATTTAAATTTATATCTTGTTTAATATCTGTTGGATTCTATTATAACATAAATTTTACTATTTGTGTAATATTCTTTTTGTTATTTTAAAATAACATCATTTAAATTGTTATAATATCGTAATAATTTATGAAGTATTCAGTATTATTAATCAAAACATAAAAATACTTTAAATATTTAATTAAAATGTATTAAATACGAAAATAATACATTTTGTACAATTTTCAGTGTTTTCTCATTAATGGAATGATTTATAAACGCAATAATGATAATAAAAATGCTGCAACAAAAATTACAGCTTTTTTATTATCATTTGCAATTTCTAGCGCCATATCCTATTTCGTTTAAATGAAATTATTAAGATGTAAATCATCTTTTTTATTATATAAATTAAACAGCAATTTTTGAATAGATTATTAGCTATAAATTTGGGTATTTTTATGCTTCTTTTGTAGGTTATTTTCTTGAAACATTATCCTTTTTGTGATATACTTTTATATGTATTTATTTATTGAAATTTAAATGATTTTTGAGTGTTTTTAAAACTAATAGCAATAAAAGGAATGATGAAAATGGGACTCGACTCTTTAGCCGAGCTTTGGAATGCAATCTGTGAAGATTGTAAAAAAACAATTACTGAGGTTGGATTTAATGTTTGGATTAAAGATCTTAAACCTATAACAATACAATCTAATGTTTTGGTCTTAGGAATTTATAGTGATTATAAAAAGCAAATTGTTGAAATGAATTATAAGGAAATTTTAGAAGAAAGTTGTCGCAACGTTTCCGGTCTTAATATTTCAATTAATATTATTGTGACACAGTCAGATGGAGCGGATACTCCTATTTTGGAGCCATCAACCTTTAATCTTGCTTCTCTTTACACATTCGATAATTTTATTGTCGGTTCTTCAAATAGATTTGCACATGCTGCATGTCTTGCTGTTTCAGATAATCCTTCGATTGTTTATAATCCTCTTTTTATTTATGGAAATTCAGGTGTTGGAAAAACACATTTGATGTTAGCTATGAAAAACCATATTGAAAAAAAATTTCCTGACAAAAAGGTCGAATTTTTGCGAGGCGAGGAATTTACAAATTCATTGATAGAATCTATTCATAGCGGAACAATCAATCTTTTTCATCAACGCTTTCGCACTATTGATGTTCTATTGATGGATGATATTCATTTTATTGCAGGAAAAGAATCTACACAGGAAGAATTTTTTAACACATTTAATGCTTTATATCAGGAAAATAAACAAATTGTTGTTACCAGTGATCGTCCTCCAAAAGAAATTAAAACTTTGGATGAGCGTATCCGTTCTCGTTTTGAAAGTGGTTTACTTGCTGATGTCGCACCTCCTGATTTTGAAACTCGTGTTGGAATTATTTATAGTAAAGCAAAACAACTCGATGTTCCTATTAACGAAGATTTAACATACTATATTGCCGAACAAATTAAAATGAATACTCGTCAATTGGAAGGTGTTGTTAAAAAACTTCAGGCATATGTCAATATTCATCAAAAAGAATTATCGCTAAGTGTTATTCAAGGTTTTATTAGAGATATTATTAATGATTCTTTACCTGAGCCTATTACAGTTGATAAAATTGTTGAGGAAGTTTCAAGAACTTATTCTGTATCTAAAGATGATATTTTTTCAAAGCGTAAAACAGCTGATATTGTCTATGCTAGACAAGTTTCTATGTATATTGTTCATGAAATTACACAGCTTTCCTACACCGCTATCGGTAAAAGTTTTGAAAAAGATCATACAACAGTACTTTATACAATCAATAAAATACAAAAATTATTAGATAATGACTCATCACAAAAGAAAATTATTGATGATATTATAAAAAATCTTCAGGGATAATTTCACGTATATTTAGATGTGGTTACTCATGTTTACATAAACATGCTAAGTTATCCACATTTCAACATGACTTAACAGATATTTTTCCACAGATCTGTTAATAATAAATTTTTAGCAATATTTATTAAGAATTGATTCAGTTGTTTTAAACATTAAAAATCTAGGCTTAACCGTTATTATAACTCAATTTTTGATAGTTTTCCCCAATCTTAACACCCACTACTACTAATACTGTTAATTAATAATAGAAATATATATTTTTATTTTTTAAAATTCAAAATACAAACGAAATAAAAATATTATGCGAAAAAACTAATAAAGGATGGATAATATGAGATTTACAGTTGAACGTCAGGTTATCAGTGATGCTGTTACAAATCTTTCTCGTGCAGTTGCCATAAAATCAACGATTCCTGTTTTGGAAGGAATTAATCTAATTGCTGAGGGTTCCTGTTTAAAAATGTTGGCCTATAATCTCGATTTAGGAATGACTAAGGTCATTGATGTTAAATGTGAACAGCCAGGCAGTGTTGTTATTAATTCCAGACTATTTGGTGAAATGCTTAGAAAAATGTCAGGTGACTTTGTAAGTATTTCGGTTGACGAGCGGCTTATGTGTAAAATTGAAAGTTCATCGGCTGTTTTTGAAATTCTCGGAATGGCATCAAATGATTTTCCTGAGATGCCGGTTGTTGATAATTCAAAAAAACTTTCTCTTCCTTGTGAGCAACTTAAAGATATGGTTCGTCAGACTATTTTTGCTGTTGGAATAGGTGATGGAGTCAGGCCAATTCTTACAGGAATTCTTTTCGAAATTTATAAAGATGTTATTTGTCTGACTGCAGTTGACGGATATCGTCTTGCAATTAGAAAAGAAAAAACAGTATCAAGTGGTGATATAAGCTTTATAGCTTCCGGCAAAGCAATTGGTGAAGCTGTGAAAATTATAACTGATGATGATAAAAATGTTGAAATAGAAGTTGGAAAAAGACATATTTCTATAAATATTGGTGGTTACAGTTTAATTTCTCGTTTATTAGAAGGTGAATTTGTTAATTATCAAGAATCTATGCCATATGAGTTTACTGCAAATGCAAAAATAAACACTAAGCAAATAATTTCAATAATAGAACGTATTTCTCTTATAATTAATGATCAAATAAAAACCCCTGTTCGTTGTAAAATTGATGGTGACAAAATCACTTTTTCATGTTCGACTGCAATTGGACGTGCTACGGACAGTTGTCTTGCAAAAATTGAAGGTGATGAGTTTGAAATTGGTTTCAATAGCAAATTTTTGCTTGATGCGTTAAAAGCAACAGAAAACGAAGAGGTTATCCTCAATTTTAACGGTCCATTATCACCAATGATTATTAAACCAATTGATAGTGAAGATTTTATTTATATGGTAATGCCAATGAGATTGAAGGCGGAAGCATAATGGAAAAAGTACCAATCAGAGGCGAATATATACGATTAGACGATCTCCTAAAGCATACGGGAGCAGTAACAACTGGAGGTCATGCGAAAGTTGTCATACAAAATGGTGAGGTTAAAGTAGATGGTGAAATTTGCACTATGCGTGGCAAAAAAATTCGCCAGGGAAATCGTATTGAATATGACAAAAATTGCTTTGAAATAGTTGAAAATGAACATTAAAAATATAAGTATTAATAATTTCAGAAATATACATGATATTTTGGTTGAGCCCTGTGACGCCGTAAACGTTATATACGGCGAAAATGCACAGGGCAAAACCAATTTCATTGAAGCTATTTGGCTGTTTACAGGTGCCAAAAGCTTTCGTGGCGCCAGGGATTCCGAACTTGTTTTATCGGGTGAAACAGCGGCATTTCTTAAAACAGAATTTTATTTAGACAATAGAAATCAAGACTGTGAAATAAAAATAGAAAAAAAACGCTCGGCTGTTTTAAATGGAATCCCATTACAAAGTGTTTCCCAACTTGCGGGAAATATTTGCGCAATTGTTTTTTCTCCGTCTGATTTAAATTTAATAACAGATGGTCCGGCTGTAAGACGAAAATTTTTAGATACAGCGATTTGTCAACTTTATCCAGCATATATTGATAAACTTAAAACTTACAATCGAGCTTTAGCACAGAGAAATTTTGTGCTTAAAGATTTAAAATATCATTCAGAACTTTTCAATATGGTTGAGGTGTTTGAAAATACCATTGCAAATGTTGGGGCTGACATTATCAAATATCGTATCAGATATGTTGAAAGACTTAATGAGTTTGTTCCTATTATTTACAGTGGTTTTACCTGTGGCAAAGAAAATTTGAAAATAGAATATATTTCTACCGGTTCTAGGGATGCAAATGAGTTTTATATGATTTTGAAAAACAGCAGAAAGGATGATATGAATACTCTTTCAACCTCAGTCGGACCGCATAGAGATAATCTTGAAATTAAAATTAATGATATGTCAATAAAAACGTATGGATCACAGGGTCAAAAACGTTCTGCTGCATTATCTTTAAAACTTTCTGAGGCTGAGGTAATAAAATCAATAACAAAACAACAACCAATTGCACTTTTGGACGACGTTATGAGTGAGCTTGACCCTGGGAGACAAAATTATATTTTAAATAATATAAACAACAGGCAAGTTTTTATAACATGTTGCGATCCTTCAAATATTAAAAATCTTGTTGGAGGAAAAATTTTTAGAATGCAAGATGGTGCTTTATTAAACGAATGATGAGGAAATTCAATGTATATTCATTTGGGACAAGAAACAGTTGTTTGGTCTAAAGATGTTATTGGTATTTTCGATTTGGACACATCAACGGTTTCTAAGCATACAAGAAATTTTTTAAGCAAGGCCGAAAAGAATGGCGAGGTAATTAATGTTACCTATGAACTTCCAAAATCCTTTATATTATGTAACAGTTCCAATAAAAATCGTGTTTACATTTCTCAAATTTCGACATCAACATTACAACGCAGAGCGGATTTTATATCCAATCTTTAATATATAAGAAAACTTGATTTTAAAGGGAGATAAGTATGAATAACAACGACATCAATACTCCTGTAACAGAAGCTTATGATGAAAATTCCATACAGGTTTTAGAGGGACTTGAGGCGGTTAGAAAACGCCCAGGTATGTACATCGGTTCAACGGGAGAAAAAGGGCTTCATCACCTTGTTTATGAAATAGTAGATAATTCAATTGATGAAACCTTGGCTGGATTTTGTGACAAAATCACAGTTCAACTGCTTGATGACGGGATAATTAGGGTTGAAGATAATGGTCGTGGTATACCTGTTGGTATAAACAATAAAACAGGAACTTCTTCATTAACTGTTGTTTTTACAATGCTGCATGCCGGCGGTAAGTTTGGCGGAAGCGGTTATAAAGTTGCCGGTGGACTTCACGGTGTAGGTGCTTCTGTTGTTAATGCTTTGTCCAGTTGGCTTGAAGTTGAAGTCAGGGACGGGAAAAATATTTATAAGCAGAGATTTGAACGTGGTATTGTTTCAAGTAAAATGGAAATACTCGGTGAAACCGACGAAACTGGTACTATTGTAACTTACAAGCCTGACCCTGATATTTTCACAGATACAACAACCTATGATTATGATACTTTGCTTGTAAGACTTCGTGAGCAAGCTTTTCTTAATGCCGGAATCCGTATAATTTTAACGGATAACCGCAGTGATTTTGAACATCAGGAAATAGACCTTCATTTTGCGGGCGGAATTAAATCCTATGTTGAATATGTTTTGGAAAAATCAAATAAAGAATCACTTAATAATGAGGTTATTTATCTTTCTACCACAAATGGTGACTCAGCCGCAGAAATTGCATTTTTGTGGTCTTCAGCCTATGATACAAAGATTTATAGCTTTGCAAATAACATTCATACTATGGATGGTGGTACGCATGAGGCGGCCTTTAAGAACTCTCTTGTAAGGGCGATTAATAAATATGGAATCAAATTTAAGTTTTTAAAAGAAAGTGATACTAAGCTTAAGAGTGATGATATTAATGAAGGTTTGATTGCTATTGTTAGTGTCAAGCTTACAGATGCCCAGTTTGAAAGTCAAACAAAGACAAAGCTTGGCAACACATCCATCGGAACACTTGTCAATAATTTGGTTGCTGAAAAATTTATTGAATATTTGGAGGATCATCCTGCTGAAGCAAAGATTATCCTTGAAAAGTCTGTTGCTTCTTCAAACGCACGAGAGGCTGCCCAAAAGGCAAGGGATTTACAAAGAAGTAAAACAGGTCTGTCCAGAGTCAGAATGCCTGAAAAGCTTGCCGACTGTATATCAAGCGATGCAACAAGAACAGAAATCTTCATAGTTGAGGGAGACAGCGCCGGTGGCTCAGCCGTTAAAGGTCGTGACCGTGATTATCAGGCAATTCTTCCGCTTTGGGGAAAAATGCTAAATGTTGAAAAGGCAAGACCGGATAGGGTTTATGGCAACGAAAAGCTTGCTCCGGTTGTAATTGCTTTGGGAACCGGAATTGCAGAAAGCTTTGATATTGAAAAGCTGCGTTATGACAAAATTGTCGTTATGGCTGATGCCGACGTTGACGGCGCTCATATCAGAACATTACTATTGACATTTTTCTATAGATATATGCCGCGTTTGATTGAAGAGGGTCATATTTATTTGGCACAACCACCATTGTTTAAAGTTTCAAAGGGTAAACAGCATATATATGCTTTCTCGGACTTAGAACGTGACATTATAATAGAAAAGCTTGGCGGAAATGTTGATATCCAGCGTTATAAAGGTCTTGGTGAAATGGATGCAGAACAGCTTTGGGAGACTACAATGGATCCGGAATTCCGCACAATGCTTAAGGTTAAAATGGAAGATGCCGAGGCTGCAGATGCTGTGTTTTCAATGTTGATGGGTGACGAGGTTGAGCCAAGACGTAAATTTATTGAAGATAATGCACAATATGTCCAAAATCTTGACATATAGTTTTTTGAGATTTATGTATGAAAATTATATATATACCCTCTGCAGAGGAAGTAAAATCCACATTAATGCTAACAGGCAAGCTTGACAGCGCTAGAAACACCGTAATATTAAGAACTATATTATTTTTATTTGGATTTTCGCTTTTTGCTTCGGCAATTGTAAATAACCCGTCAAACGGAACTTATTGGGTTGTTGCAGCAGTATGCATTATATTTATTCCTATATCATGGATTTTAAGATATTTTAATATTAAATCCATAATTAACAAAAGCACAGACGGATCGGAATTTTCAGTTGAATTTTTTGAGAATAAGTTGTTTTTTAAAACCGAAAACGGTATCGGTACCGAGGTTTTAAAAACTGATATTCAAAAAATTTCGCAGAATAAATTGATTTTTGCACTGTTGACACGTCAAGATTCCGTGTTTTTAATACCTAAAAGAGTGATCACACAAGAACAAACCTTGGAAATTGAAGAATTTTTTAATGGTTTAGAAAAAGGTGAGAATTAATGAGTGAAGAGATAATTGCTAAGGTTAATGAAAAAAAGGTTATTCCGGTTGAAATAATTGATGAAATGAAAAAAAGCTTCCTGGAATATTCTATGTCAGTAATAGTCAGCCGTGCTTTGCCTGATGTTCGTGACGGATTGAAGCCGGTACACCGCAGAATTCTTTATACCATGTATGAAAACAATTTGACACCGGATAAGGCATACCGTAAGTGTGCCGATACCGTTGGTTCTGTTTTAGGGCGCTATCATCCGCATGGTGACGCGTCTGTTTACGATGCAATGGTTCGTATGGCACAGGACTTTTCTCTGCGTTATATGCTGATTGATGGTCATGGTAACTTTGGTTCTGTTGATGGATATCCTGCTGCTGCTTACAGATATACAGAGTCCAGATTAAGCAAACTTGCCATTCATATGATGGATGACTTAGATAAGGATACTGTGAACTTTGTTTCAAACTATGATGACCGTTTGAAGGAACCGGAAGTATTGCCTGCGCATTTTCCTCAACTTCTTGTTAACGGTTCTTCCGGTATCGCAGTTGGCATGGCAACAAATATTCCACCTCACAATTTTGGCGAGGTTGTTGACGGAATGTGCTGTCTTATAGACAACCCCGATGCAGAGATTCCAGAACTTTGTGAGCATATAAAAGGTCCTGATTTCCCAACAGGCGCAATTATTATGGGTCGTTCAGGTATTCGTGCAGCATACGCGACAGGTCGTGGACGTATTATAGTCCGAGCTCGTACCGAAATGGAGGAAACCTCCAGTGGCAGAACTCAAATTATTGTCACAGAAATTCCTTACCAGGTTAACAAACTTAACTTAGTTAAAACAATAAATGATTTAATTTCTGATAAAAGAATTGACGGGCTTGAAGACATTGTAGATTATTCAAACCGTGAAGGTATCAGAATAGTTATTGATCTTAAGAAGGATGCAAATCCTCAGGTTGTATTAAATCATTTGTACAGTTGCACTCAGCTACAGATCACTTTTGGCGCAATTATGCTAGCGTTAGTTGATGGTCAGCCTAAGGTTTTGACATTAAAGGAGATGCTTCAACATAATATTACTTACCAGTGCGAACTTGTTGAAAAACGTATTTTATTTGAACTAAAAAAAGCTAAAGAGCGTGCTCATATTCTCGAAGGATTAAAAATAGCCCTTGATTTTATTGATGAGGTTATTAAAATTATTCGTTCCTGTAATTCAATTAATGAGAGTAAAGAAAAACTGTGTGAACGGTTTAATCTCGATGATATACAGGCAACTGCAATTGTTCAGATGCCTCTTGGCCGCTTAAGTGGTCTTGAAAGAAATAAAATTGAACAAGAACTTGCTGAAAAGCATGCTAGGATTGCTGAATATGAAGGAATTTTGGCTGATCATAGCAAGGTTTTGGATATTGTAAAAACAGAGGCTCTTAATCTTCGTGATAAGTTTGTTGATGACAGAAGAACAGAAATCACTGCCGTCTCCGGTGAAGTGGATATTGAGGATTTGATTCCTGTAGAAGAGTGTGTGCTAACAAAAACGGTTCAAGGTTATATTAAGCGTTTACCTTCTGATACCTACAGCGCACAGCACAGAGGTGGCAGAGGTATAACCGGTATGACTACTCGCGAGGGCGACATAGTTTCAGACATGTATACCTGTTCGTCTCATGATTATGTAATGATGTTTAGTAATTTGGGAAGAATGTATCGCCTTAAAGCCTATGAAATTCCGGAAGGAAGCCGTACTTCAAAGGGAATGAATATTATTAACATTCTTCCGCTTATGCAGGGTGAGAAGATTATGAACTTCTTGCCTGTTGGCAGCGATTTATCGGCCGAAAGCTATATTTGCATGGTTACCAAAAAGGGTGTAATCAAACGCACCTCACTTGACGCGTTTAAAAATGTCAGAAAAACCGGTGTTATTGCCATTAATATCGACGAAGATGACGAGCTTTCGTTTGTCCGCAAAACAACCGGTGAAAAACAACTGGTTGTTGCAACCAAAAAGGGTATGAGTATCAGATTTAACGAAAGTCAGGCCCGCGTAATGGGTCGTACTGCCCGCGGTGTTAGAGCAATCAGATTGAAAGACGGCGATGAGGTTGTCGGAATGTCAATTTGCCGTGAAAACGCAACGCTTCTTACCGTTACTGAAACAGGATACGGTCGACGCAGTTCACTTGAAGATTATCGTATACAGTCACGTGGTGGTAAGGGATTAACCAACTACCGTACAGCACATTATGGCGATGTTGCTGCTATTAAGGTGGTTGATGAAGATGATGATCTAATTATTATTTCATCAGACGGAATCATAATTCGTATACCTGTTGCTGAAATTAGCACCTATGCACGTCCTGCAAAGGGTGTTCGTGTAATGCGCGTAAGTGAGGATGAAAAGATTCTTTCTATTGCTCGCGCATCACATGATGAAGAGGAAGCAAACTCGCATCCGGAAGAGGCAGAAGAAGACGCTGCTGACGTAGGAAGTGTTGTTGACGAACTCGAAGATGAAACCGGTGATGAGCTTGAAGACGAGGTCATTGTTGATGCTTTAGATGGTTCTGATGAAAAAGTTGAACACAATAAACCGACAGAAGAATAAATTGTTTTCTTTTAAATAGTGAAACAATGAAGCAAAAAATCTGCACGAGAAATTATCTTGTGCAGATTTTTAAGTTTATATAGTTAACAGGACAAACCAACGTTTATTGCTGAAATTAGGGATATTACAGGTGGGGTTGCAGCTTTTTATGTTGGTTTCATCTGGCACAAAAGCTCATATTTTACCTCAGAAGTTTTGGCAACCGGTGGAGAGTGGGTTACTATAATACTAATTCCAAATAAAAATCAACCAATCTTCGCGGTCTTTTGTTTGCGAGATTGCGTTGTCGTTCTCGGCGGGCGATAGCCCGCCTTCGTCCTCCGCCTTGTCTCACAAACAAAATCCTCGCAAATCTTGGTCACTTTTTAATTGGAATTAGTATAATAACGCATTTTCTACTCGTCGGCAAGCATCTTGAAAATTTCCACTAATATTGTAAATATACGTTTAACAATTTAGGGAATCTCTAAATACTCGGCGTCTGACGGATTGGTGGGGATTTTTTCCCCAATCAAGGAAAAAACGGAGCAAATACTTTGTGTATTTGCGAGTATTTTGACGCTGAGTGGGGGAAAAAGACACACTAAGATGGCGGACGATGAGTTTTTAGAGGTTCCCTTTAATAATTTAAAAAATTCAAAAGCCTTCTATCGTAGAATTAACTTCGATAGAAGGCTCAATATGTTTATAATGAGAGTTTTGCTAATCGGGTTTTTGGAAAACATTATTTATGGGTTTATGATATTATTTTAGTTCT
>JAQVYP010000040.1 GCA_029004655.1 Oscillospiraceae bacterium
ATGGCATCCAAATCTAATATGTGTCTCCTCAACACGGGGGTATAGCTCAGCTGGGAGAGCGCTTGAATGGCATTCAAGAGGTCAGCGGTTCGATCCCGCTTATCTCCACCATCAGGGACACAAAGCCGCTAATCATAAGGTTAGCGGGCTTTCCTTTTGCTCTAATGTACTATGCACTCTCTTTAAATACGATGGGTTTATCAAGAGAAATGCCCAATGCTTCACAAAAGCCAATAGCTCTCCGTTTCACCGCCATAAACAGAACCTATAACGGCACAACTTCGGTCGAGCTTACGACAAACGATTATCCCGATATTGTCATCGGCGACAAAGTCGCATTTATGAATCCCACCATGGGAACAATTGCCCACAAAGATGCCGGATACAGCAAGGCCGTAACGATTCCCGCCGTCATTTTATCTGGTGACGACAGCTATAAATACACCTTCCTGCATTCTTCCGATGTTACCGTGGATGTCTATCCAAAAGAGGTCACCCTCTCCGGTACCACAGTAAACGATAAAATCTATGATCAAAAAAACATCGCCGAAATTGATAAAACAGATATCATTAACGGCGTCCTTAATGATGAAGTTGTCACCGTCGATCCCGGTATTTGCACTTTTACCCAAATCTCTGCCGGAGAAAATATCGAAGTTGTTGCCAACGGTTTTATACTAATCTCAATTAAAAATGGAGATTAGTATAAATCCAAAAAACTAATTAAAATCAATGCAATAAGGCAGAAAAAATCGCGATTTGACACCCATTTAAACAGCTTAACAAAAACCAAAAAACGGACATTGCAAAAATGATCTCTTTGGACATGTCAATAAAAAACCGGACACAATGTTAGGTGATTATTTGACATATCCAAGGGGGTCTTTTTTGCAATATCCGTTGGACAGGGCGCAGTTCAAGATTTCGACTGCGCCCTTTTTATTTTACTTAATTTGAACAATCAGTTTTGCTTATTGTTCTTCGAATTGATCCTTGCTTGCTCCACAAATTGGGCATGCCCAGTCTTCAGGTATATCCCCCCATTTTGTTCCGGCTGCAATGCCGCTATCAGGATCGCCTTCTGCTTCATCATAAACATAACCACAGAGCATACATACATACTTTTTCATAATAATCACCATATCCTTCTTGTTTGTTAGTTTTTAGAATTAATAGTTTTTAGCTTCAATTTGGAAATATGCTTTTGGGTGAGCGCATACAGGGCACATATCGGGAGCTTCTTTTCCAATATGGATGTGTCCACAGTTAGAACACTTCCAAATTTTATCTCCGTCTTTCGAAAAGACACATCCATTTTCAACGTTTTCCAACAATTTTAAATATCTTTCCTCATGGATCTTTTCAATTGCGGCAACACCTTCAAAAAGAAGAGCCAACTCTTCAAAGCCCTCGTCTCTTGCGTCTTTTGCAAAAGTCGCATACATATCAGTCCACTCATAATTTTCGCCGGCTGCAGCATCTTTAAGGTTTGTGGCTGTGTCTGCAATACCGCCATGCAGGAGTTTGAACCAAATTTTAGCGTGTTCTTTTTCATTATTAGCTGTTTCTAGAAACAACTCCGCTATTTGCTCAAAGCCATCTTTCTTTGCTTTGCTGGCATAATAAGTGTATTTATTTCTTGCCTGACTTTCGCCGGCAAACGCCGCCATTAAATTAGCTTCTGATTTTGTTCCTTTTAAATTCATAGTTGACATCCTCACTTTTAAATATTTTGGTTTAATAAAATTATTATTTCCTTATTTCTTAAATTTCCGACTTCCAAAGACCATGAAGATTGCAAAATGCAAAAGCGATTTCTACTTCATCGTCATCGGTAAGGGCAAACTCGACAGTTGGTTTATCACCGGGAGCAAAATTTTTGCGTTGCCCGCCTTGTTTAGTTTGGATATATACCCACTCTATAAAGTGTTCCTCGGTCATTGGATGAGGGGCAGAACCAATGTCAACAGTAACGATATTTCCATCAATTTTAATCACCGGAACATGCTTTTCAAGCGCAGCATCGGTTGTGTTTGGAACTAGCTCGGCCATAGCTTCACCGCAGCAAACCAACGGAACGCCTGCGTTGTTTATCAGCCCAATGATATTTCCGCAATGCTTACAGATGTAAAATTTTTGTCTTTCCTTAGCCAATTTCAATCGCCCTTTCTTTTAGAAAAATTATATATAAACAGCTTATTTAGCTATATATATCAATCTATAAGTACAAAACCCAGATTTAGACTAATTATTATTTTATCCATTGCATATCCCCTTTAGTGATTTTTTAAATATTTAAATTTAAAACTTATGATACTTGAATATGTCTAATAATACCATAAAATCTTCTAACAATCAATATAAATCAAGTATGAAAATCTATTACATTTCCGCAACCGATTTATTATAATCGCACGCAGAGAAAACTATTGCATCCGCATTATCTTTAGGGAATCTCTAAATACTCGGCGTCTGACAGATTGGTGGGGATTTTTTCCCCAATCAAGGAAAAAACGGAGCAAATACTTTGTGTATTTGCGAGTATTTTGACGCTGAGTGGGGGAAAAAGACACACTAATACTAATCTCAAATAAAAACGTAGATATCTTTACGGTCTAGTTTTCGTCCCACCGCGTTGTCGTCGTCGGCGGGCGCCAGCCCGCTGTCCTCCTCCGCCTTGCGGGACAAAAACTATCCTCGCAAATCTAATCTCCATTTTTAATTGAGATTAGTATAAGATGGCGGACGATGAGTTTTTAGAGGTTCCCTTTAATGGCTTTCTCTAGCAGTTTGTTCTGTGCATCGTATTATCAACCCGTAGTGAACAGAGTCCTCGCCGCTCCGAATTTACTTTCCCAACATAATAATATACATAAAAATCAAAACATCGCCCCGCTCAAACCAGTCAAAGTTTGAACGGGGCGGAGTTGATTAATCTCATTTGTTAGTTTTAAAAAATTGATTATTTCTCGATTCTTGCACTGTTATCGACGGCGACTTTTAGCTTTTTTATAGCGTTTACGAAAAAGTCAGGCAGGGGTATGCCAATCTCACCCATGTTTTCCAAAATGCTTATCAGTTCATTTATAATCAGCCAGATAATCACTATTAACCCAAACCAAAACACACTACTTGAAGTTGCGATTCCCGCTTGAGCGAGTGCCGACTGCGTTAACCAATCAGCAACCATTGCAACCGAAACGACCAATAAATAACACGCTTTTTTGACAATCCCTATAATACCGATTCTTGACGACACTGTTTTTGTAATCCATGCGCTGACCATTCCGGAAATATAGTCGCAAACCATGACGAACACTAAAATTGAGAGCGGAATTAATATCACTTCAAAATATGCCGCAAGGCCTGCCGCTGCAATGGCAAGAACCGTTTTTATTACATTTTCTTTCACTTTTTTTCCTCATTTCTATTTATTTACTATTCTTATTTGAATGCGGTCTATCGCTTTCCCTAACACGCCCGCATAGTCGTTGTCATCCGTCACCCATGGATAATAATCCGACCCGATTGGCGCCACACGGCATTGCACGGAATAATTATTGGCGTGGGCAAGTTTCACCCTAACGGCGTCTATATTTTTGCCAAACACACCGGCATAATCGAGCCTGTCTGTCACCCAAGGAAGCCATTTTCCGCCTACCGTGTGTACTTGATATTGCACGCTGCCCGCTGAAAGATTAACATATAATCCTTGAATAGCTCTGCGCTTAATACCCGCATAATCGCTGTCGTCAACAACATTTGACAGCCATTTGTTGGCCTTTGTATACACTTGATAAACGGCATACGGTAGATTTGCGGCAGTGTTGGTTTCCACCGTTTGATTTATTGTTTTTGTTGCTTGTGATACCGTTTGCGTTTCTGTGTTGGATACTGACTGCGCATCTGATTTTGCAAGACTAGCTTTCGCTACCAAACAATTGCATAAACCTTGAGCCGCCTTATTTGCAAACTTGTCCGTTAAAATCACCGAAGTGTCAACCGAGCTGTCCATAAATCCCATTTCACAAAGTATTGCACTCATTTTTGTATTTCTTAAAACTTGGAAATCGGCAGTTTTTTTCGGGTTGGCACGGTTGCCCTGAGGCACTCCCGCGTTAATCAATGAGTCATATATTGCTGTTTGCCACAGTCCTGTTTCACCGTTTTCTGTACAACTGGAATGTCTGTATACTTCCAGTCCGCCGCTCTCTGTGCCGTTTGCACCGGCATTATGATGAATTGACAAATATAAATCAACATTTGATAAATTTGCTTTTGCGCAACGATCTGCTAAAGTCACGTCAGTTGCACCGGTTGTATCATCGACGCGGATAATCTCCACATCATAATTTGACAGCAAATTTTGCAGTTTTTCTGCTATTCTGCTGTTTAAAGTCCACTCTCTTGTTTCACTTGAATCAAGGCTTGCAAGGCATCTTTTGCCGGCGGTGTAGAGGCCGTGCCCTGCGTCTATCGCAATTTTGAAGCTCATATTTGCACCATCTTTCTGCTAATTAATAATAAGACTGTATTTTTAGAGGTTCCCTTTATTAAGATGATTGCGAAGTTACGGTATTTGATTTATCAATTCATCTCCATATTATATGTTTTTCATATCTGTTTGGTTAGCAAGGTTATAATACTAATCTCAAATAAAAACGTAGATATCTTTACGGTCTAGTTTTCGTCCCGCCGCGTTGTCGTCGTCGGCGGGCGCCAGCCCGCTGTCCTCCTCCGCCTTGCGGGACAAAAACTATCCTCGCAAATCTAATCTCCATTTTTAATTGAGATTAGTATAAGGCAATTGCGTGAATTATGCTGTTCAACCCACATCCGTAGGGAACGCTGTCCCCACGCTCCGAAGACCCACCGTTTTCACCAATTTTGCACCTGCCTCAACCTCGTAGGGGGCGAATAATAGTTGCCCCCTACAAGCCTTATCATACAAAAAACCCAGTTGAGGTTACTGCTATTTCACACAGCCCAGCACTTTATAATTAATATTTATTCCGCTGATTGCAATCGAACCTTTGCTTTCGATTTTCAAGCCAAAACACAGCACCATTGGCTGGCATGGCAAAATTGACACAGTTTTTAAACACTCCGGCGAATAGTCGCTCGCCGTTTCGGTTATTTGCACTTCACTTGCCATATTAATTGTTCCGCGCTCGGTCAGGAATGAAATATACAGCGTACTTTCGTTGCTTGTGCCAACCCCTATGTAAACGTTTTTGATGTTTTTACGCCTCTCGAAGCTTTTAAAATCAAATAACTTTGTCTGCAGCATGGACGAAATATCATCAACGAAAACCACAGGTTCACACCCGGTAATGATGGTTTTTTCGGTATCGAAATAAACACTTTTGAATCCCGTTATGTTATAATCCTTGCCGCCTTGAAGCTTGAAATAATTGCTCAAAATATACATGTGATTGTTGAAGGCTTCGATGTGCTCTTCCACATAATCTCCGAAAACCACCAAATCAGTTGTAGAAGAAATGCCGCCTATGATGTCAATTCCCAGATTTTGTTCCCACTCATACCACGTTATGCCCTTTTGCAGCGAAACGTCATCGGAATTGGTTGTGATGTTGTCAAAAGCCTTTGCAGCGTAATCCAACACAAAGATTTTTGTCCCGACAAACAACAGATAATGATGATCATAGTCCAGTGCAAACGCAGCTGTAAAATCCAGACTTTTAAATTTTCTCTCTATCATTTCGGAAACCGTATAGATGTTTTTTTCGGAATATGAATATGTCGAAGCTAGTGTATAAACCTTTTTGTCACTGTTTGTCCACAAAAGTTTGTTGGAGCAAAGTTGCAAAGTATTCGGCAAATCGCACCCGATTTCGCTGTGAATTTGATAAAGCGGGAATGTCGCGGAAACCGTCTTGACATTAGTGATTTTGCCGCTGATAACGTCTTCCACCGCATAGCCGTTGCCCTCAACATAGGTTGTGTAATATGTTTCGTGAGGCTTAAAAACAACAAGCATTTCGCTTTGCTTTGCAAACGCCGTTACTTTTTGAGCCGAATCGCCGATATAGGCATAATTATTTTGCGGAAAGAAAAGTGGATTGTTTAAATCGCTCCACCAAATCAGATTAGGTTCGTCATCGTTACCGCAAATAAATAATCTGGTTCCGCCGCCTATACCGCCCGAGCTGCCGCCAAACCAAATGCTTTTCGTCATTTTAGCGATTCTTTCCGAGCGAGTCGCCTCGGTGTGGTATGCTATGATTTCAAGATTATTCGGCTTGCCTAAAACCTTTTCAAGCGGTGTTGCTGCGCCGCTTGCGTTATAAAAAGTCAATGTTCCGTTAGTTCTGCTGACCACGCAATTAAGACCGCCCACCGTGTCGCTTGTGTCGGCATCTTTGGCGATTGTCCAGCTGTCAATTTCACCGTTGGCTTTGCTGTATTTTATGGTAATTATTTCATTTGTCAAAGCTGTGGGCAGCGAATAAGTGCTGGAAACACCGTCAGTTTTAAAATAAGATTTAAATTTTCCTGTCAGCATATTTTGACTTTCAAACTGAAACGCGTCAGGATATTCGGTCTTGGATGTTCCGGTAAGGGTGGCAAAATTGTTGCCCTTGCCGTTGATCAACAGGGTAGGCACATAAATTTCATTATTCAGATTTGTCAGTGTAAATTCATCGGTCGCACAGAACACGAAGGTGTCTATATAATCCCCAATTCCTCCCGTACTGCTGTATTTATATCTTGGAACAATTATGTAGATTTTAAATTCCTCGCTAGTGCTGGCTTTGCCTGAAAACACAAGCGGCTCTCCACCAATACCGCTGATATATACATTCCCGTATATGTCAACCTCCGGCTGTTCCGGGTCGTCCGAAAAATAAACTTTTGGGAAATTAAGCGTCCCGCCAGTTGATGAAACCGCCGAAACGCTGATAAGTCCGCTGGTGTACAGCACCGACAAAGCGTATTTTGTGCCGTCCTTCAGCGTTATTTGTCCTGCCGATTTTTTGTTGTATTCTCGGGCCGTGTTATAAACAGTATTCTGCAAAAAACTGCTCAGATAAAACCCCGGGCGGGTAACGAGCGCACCATCGTTCCACCACATGTTCCGGCAGTCGGTCAGCTGATTGTCGCCAACCTTGTGGAGTGCGCTGTTGGTGTTCATGCCGCCCGACAGTTCAGGAACGGAAAGGCTGAGCAATTTTTGCCTGTTCGTTTTAAGAAAATTCATTAATCACACACCCTCGGCATTGTTTCAATTATGTGGGATACTTTAGCCTTCACGCTAATGCGCTTTCTGTTATAAAGCTCTGCGAAAATCTGCTGGTTGTCACCGTCGCCCTCTGACGCTGCCAAAAACATCGCAACGCCATAAGGCATCACATCATAAAGTGCACGCGAGTCCAGCTCAATTTCGTCGTTGATGTTCAAAAGTTGATTCGAACCGTCACCGCCGCCTATATACAGCAGGTCACTGTATATTTGGTTTATCGCCATCAACCCTCGCGTCAGCAGCTCGTCCTTAACGCCGATTTCACCGTTTGCGCCCGAATAACCAAGCATAACCATCACCTTGCTGAGCATGTTTAATCCTGTCATTGCATTAACTCTCCTCCCGTGTTATTAATATTTCTGGGCATCGTCTGTTGATTTTTATCACTAAGCTGCCTTAACACATCTTTAAGTTTTTGATTGTTCATAATTGCTTGGTTTTCTTGATTTGTTAGATCTAAAAAATCAAATTCATTTTCATAATCAATTTCACTAGATTGGGCTGTTTGATTAGTTTGTACCGCTGAAACCGCTTTGTTAGCAGATTTAAGCTGATTAATCAATCCCGTAACATCGGGTACAACACCATTTGGCAGACGCTGCAAATATTGAATCGAATCAATAATCTCTCGGTCAAACAAATTATCGAGGGTTTTAATCGACTGCGATTCGCTCCAAAGGCTGGATGCACCGACATCAACCTTAACGGAAATGATAAAGTCTTTGTATCGCTCGCCGTTAAATGGCATATACCAAACCCCTTTTTCGTCCTCGATTTTAAGAGAACGCTTGCCGTATTGCATCACCCAAAATTCCGCCCAAACTCGTGCAACATCCTCGCAGAATTGATAATATCTGTTTTGCATGGTCTGCAAAGGCAGGGTTGCCGCCTCACGAACCGCAATGATTGCAGAAGTGTTGTCGGGGTCAACGTCGCCGAGTGCCGCCTCGGTCGCACCGCTTTGCGATAGAGTTTGAGTTATTAATGAAAAAATATTGCTGTCAAAATTCGTGGTCAGATTAGGCGGCTGAATGTATTTAATCGACTTTTCCAATGCATCCGAACCGTTAACCGTCACAATCTGCCCGGGGTCGTTTGTAATCGGGTCAAAAACTACATCACCATTCACCAGCATTATCGGCATGCCCATAGTCATAACCGCCCAAACTGAGGCAGTAACCATTCGGTTTATGGCAATTTGATTAGGAATCAGGTGCGTAACTTCACTTTCACCATAAGCACAGTTTTTGCGCTTGTCCCACGAAAATTTTGCAAGCGGATAAAGGCGCACGCCAATGTTCCAAACTTTACGAATAGTGGCACTTCTCGTCACTCTGCAAGCCTTGACAACAAAATCCGTACCATCAGAGTTCCGCTCTTTCCAGAACTTAGTTAGGACAGTCGCCTTACTTGAATCATTCGGCTCTAACCGACTCCGCTCGCCCGCCATATATCCCGTGTCATGGTCAGGAATAATCGAATTGATTTCCTCCGCTGCAATGCCATTTTGCTTTGCCTCACGCTTTAATTCCATGACGGATTTCCGCTGAGCAATGATGATATAAGGCTGCTTTTGAACATCGTCAACATTCGGGTCACCAAAATACACATTTTCAATATCCAAAACTTCGCATTCAATGTCGCCCATAATCGGCTTTGTGCGTAAGGTGTCAGCATAAAGTCCGGTTTTTATTTCAGGATTCCAATAAGTGTAAACAATTCCCTCGCCGTCCGTATAGGCATTGTGAAGCGCATCAGTGCGAATCATGTTGAACTTCAAGCGCTCCGCCGTAACTCTTTGATAGTCGCACAGCGCAGACATCACAAGATTGATTTCCGTATCAGACGGCGCAACTTGATTGTAATATTCGGTGATTTTTCGGCCGTCCTTGGCGCATTTGATTTTCTGTGCCTGCTCACGCAATTCAAGTGTGTTGGGAATGCCCTCCGCAGAGAAATTGACCGTCACAGGAGCCGCGCCGATTGTGGCAATTTTATAATCTCCGATTCTCTTGATGACGTTGTACCGCACAAGCGGCCTGTCGTTTCCACACTTAGCGCCGTGCCACTGGTCGCCCGAGTAAAACCGCTCGTTGACCTTGTTTTGCTCAAACAAACCTCTGTCGCCAATGCTGTTTTTAAAATTGATACCCTGCCCGTATTCATCAAAAATCTTTATCGGCTCCAAATTGATCTTCTCCAATATGTTCATCCTTTCTGTTGATTTATTAGAAACATTGCCCTAATCTATAAAAGGAACGAGTCCCCGTCGCTCCCCGTTAAATTGCACAAAAATAGGAAACCCGCTTAAATAAGCAAGGCTTTCGCTGCCTAATCCCATAAGGACGGTCAAGTACGTTCCAAAAACTTTGAAAGGGGCAGCTCTTGCCGCCCCTTTCTATAATAACCTTATGCTACTGTAACTGTTGCAATGCTGGAATTGATAGCAGTTGCACTGCCGGCGGTAACCTTTGCAAAGTAAAAGTGTGTTCCCGCGCTCAGTGAGCTGCTAGTTGTCAAAGTTTTAGTTGTTGCGCCAACTACCATAACAGGATTTGTGCCGTTTTCATCGTCACATGAATACCATTGATAGACAAGAGTTGAGCTGTCCGAAGCGGTTGCAGTAACAGTTACAGTGCCGGTTGCACCCGAAGCCACGCTGATATCACTCGGCTGTGCGCTGATGGTAACGGATGGTGCAATCCAAGCCCAAATTGAATTTTTCTTGGATTTCTTAACAAAAACGTCAAAATAAATTCTGTAATCGAACTTGTAAGCATCCTTTGTAAGATTCTGTTCTGGAGTGAAAGTGCGCATTTTTTCCGTTTTCTTAACAAGCGAAGCTGCCTTCTTTGGCATGACAAGCATATAAATTGCTTTTGCGCTCGAAAGCGGAGAAAATCCACCGTCCTCCTCACCACTTGAAGAACCATTTAAAAAGTCATAGGCGGTATACATTCTGTCAGCGGTTACAGGCAGCAACGCAACACCGTCAATAGAGTTAACAGTCAGGTTAATCTCACCCTGCTTGAAATCACTCGAAACGATTGATCGGGAAAGGTCAGCAGAAGTTTGAAACAGCTTATATATTGCTGGGTGCATAAGGCAAACAAGCTCCTCGCTGTATCCCACAACGTCGCGCACGTTTGCAACCATGTCAATAAATGCGGTGTATGGTGCATTTAAAGAACCGCTCTGCAATAAATGCCCTTGAGTGCTTGCCACGCCTGCAAGCTTGGAGATTGTGTAAGCGTCGGATTCCGGGATAACCTTTGTGCGAACAAATTCGCTGAGAATCTGTCCTGCAAGATTGGAAGCTCCTGTTTCGTCGAGGTCCTCACGGTCAATTTCCAATGAACGCCCACGGTCACGAGACATGGTGAATGGCTGTTGAGCAACCGTAATTGCACCGCGAATAAAGCCTGTATCGCGGTCATAATCAGCCAAGCCCTGCATGTCAACGTCAGGGATAACAACGGTTTTCGCCCCCACAAATTTGGCACGCAAAATATTGTCGGTAAAGAATCCGGTAACGCTGTCCTGAACATACATTTTGTCCAGTTCCTCAGTAAATTTTTGTGCGTAAGCTGTAGTGTTAATAGACATAATTAATAATCCTCATTTCTAATTTTCCCCTGTTTGGGGTAAGTTTTTATTTTTTTTGCTTTGATAATTTAATATGGTTTTGCTGATTTAATGAAACTAATTTAATACTTTAATCGCTTTGAGCAATGATTTCTCGACAACACCCCCGAGTTAAATAGTAATTATATTAATCTAATTGATTAACCGAGCTTAAAAACTCCATCTTCCCACCCTCCGGACACTATGCCGGCAAACCTAAATTCGGTATAATCAAGACATTCAAAAAGGCACTCGAATTTAATCGAATGCCTTTTTATATAATTTCTATATTATTATTTTACACGCCCAAATTTCCCCTAAGTCCCAAACGGACATTTTCCTGCCCAAACCGTAGGGAAGGGGCTTGCTCCTGCCGCAAGATTTACCCCCAAATGCCTCGAATCATTGCTTCAATTTCTGCGGATGTGTGGTTAGCATCAAGACTTTTTTGCGTACCAACCGACGCCCGCGCCGCCGCTTCCTGAGTTGCTTTTGCCTGTTCAATCTTGCGGTTTTCGGAATGTAAAAACCTTAAATATGAGTCAAGCAGAGATATGTTCTTGTCGATCGCATTACTAATTACCACCTTCGGCACTTTGCTGATTTCGCTAATTTCAGGAAATTCCTTTTGCAGCTGAATAAATCCCTCGGTCAGCCGATCGTGCTCGTCTGCAACTTCCCTT
>JAQVYP010000041.1 GCA_029004655.1 Oscillospiraceae bacterium
CTTCTTCTATTTTGTTGTGTGGAGGAACAGGGTAGATAACCCCTGTGTCAAGCACTTTGCCTGTAGGGTCAACGACTGCCACCTTGCACCCTGTGCGATATCCGGGGTCAAGGCCTAAAGCGGTTTTGCCTTTAACAGGTGGCTGCATTAACAACTGTCTTAAATTCATGGAAAAGACTTTGATAGCAGATTCGCTTGCGGTTTCTGTCAAATCGTTACGAATTTCACGTTCAATAGCCGGAAATATTAATCTGCTGTATGCATCGGTGGCAGCGTCTTTAACTAAATCGCTGGCAGGAGAATTTCCTTTTACATTAGCCTTAAAAATAATCTCCAGTGCGTTATTTTCATTAACTATTACATTAACTTTTAAAAAGCCTTCTTTTTCGCCCCTGTTAAGTGCCAAAATTCTGTGACCGGGAATTTTTCTAATTGGCTCGCTGTATTCTGCATACATTTTGTAAACATCTGGTTTTTCCTTGTCGCAGAGTTCGGAATTGATGTTTCCTTCCGACAAGCAAAGATTTCTCAAAAGCTTTCTCACATTTGCATCGTCCGAAATCGTTTCTGCAATAATGTCTTTTGCGCCATTTATAGCATCAATAGCCGTGGTAACATCTTGCGTTATAAATTGTTCAGCCAGCTCCATAATATCAGGGCAATCGTGCGCCTGTTCGTATATTGTTTCGGCAAGAGGGCCAAGACCTTTTTCTCGTGCAATGCTTGCCCTTGTTTTGCGCTTTGGACGATAGGGACGATATAAATCCTCTAACTCTGTCAGCGTTGTTGCATTCTCAATTGACTTTAAAAGCTCATCAGTCATTTTATCCTGTTCGGTTATGGATTCAATAATTTTTTCACGCTGTGCCTGCATGTTGCGCAAATATTGTAAACGGTCAAATAAAGTTCTAAGAACTTGATCATCCAGCGATCCGGTAACTTCTTTGCGGTATCTCGCAATAAACGGAATTGTGTTTCCGTCATCAATCAGTTTAATGGTGCTTTCAACTTGTCCTAAACGTATATTTAGTTCGTGTGCCAGTATTTCCTGAATAGTCATTATAATTTTTACCTCATTTTTTCGTAAGACTTATATATGCAAAATCTATGCTTCCTCCGAAAGGAAAAAATGATACATCACTAAAAGTGCTGGAGTACGCAAAAGCGGTAGGGGATGAGAAAACCGGGATTATAAATGTATCGTTCAGCAATAAATTTTCTGCATTATTAATTAGTTGAGAAAGCTGAGTGATATCTGAACATGTCGATATTTCAGTAACTATGGAATCATAATTTTTATCTGAAAAATTATAATAATTCTGAACGGAATCGGAAGTAAATTGCTTTAGAAATGTTGTTACATTGCCGTTAGATGAAGATAACGGAACAAAAGCAGCAGTGTAATTTCCGGATTTTAAAGCCTTGATAAATGCCTCCATTGAAGAAACAGTTTCAATGTTTACATAGGCTCCAAGCACTTGCTGCCAACCGCTGATTATTTGTGTTAGTGTTGATTTAATATAGCTGTCATCAACACATAATACCGAAAAATTCGGAAGTGTTTTATTAGGAATTGATTTTAATGATCTTAGAAACAATTCTCGTGCCGTTTCAGGCGAGTGGCCATATAATCTGCTGACAGTTTTGTCAAGCTCTTTGGCAGTAATTCCGTTAATGCTTAAATCCGGAGGAATTAAACCATTAGACGCTGAAAATATATCCGGCAGCGAATTGCCGACCTTTTCTAAATCAATTGCTTGATTAAATGCAATGGTTAAATCTTTTATTTTACCCACTGTTGATTCTTTGTTGAAAACCAAAGCATAAGTTGTGTTTTTAAATTTGCATAAATTAATAGTTGTTTCATTGATAGCGTCTAAGGTAGAAAAGTCTACCTTTGCCATATTAATATCATTCTTATTCAATCTTTCTGCCCTGGTGGTAGTGTCTTTATCATCTTTTATGGTTAAATAAACAGCCGCGGGCAAAGCTGAAAATTCACCATGGTAGCTTTCACTTTTGGATAATTTAATTGCCGAATCAGCTTTCCAAGTTGTAAGTTCAAATGAACCGTTTGAAATGATATTATTTCTGTCAAGACCATATTTACCGCCGCATTTATTAAAAAATTCTTTATTACACGGCATATATATAGTATTTGTCAGGCTCTCTAAAAATGTGTCGCTTTTAGTGTCTAATTTAATCTGAAGAGTATAATTATCAATTGCGGTTACTCCTATGGATTTGGAACTGATTTTCCCACTTAAAGCCTGGTTTACACCAGAAATTGGAGTTATCAAATCGGTAAATGGTGACTTCGTTTTTGGGTCACTGGCACGCTGCAAAGCAAAAACGAAATCATTTGCGGTTAATTTTGTGCCATTGCTCCATTCTAAAGACTCATTAAGATAAAATGTATATGTTTTTGAATCATCTGATGCTTCATATCTTTCGGCAGCACACATTACTACATTTCCGTCCGAGTCAACACGCAATAGTCCTTCAAAAATATTGCGCACAATAAGAAGCTCGCTTTCACTGGAGGCAAGTTGTGGGTCAATATTCGTTGGAAGTTTATCAATTTCATAAGTTGCAGTATATGGTGCTTTGTTTCCACAACCTGAAGTTGTGACTAACAAAAACGCAACAAGTAAAACGGAAAAAATTCTTTTATAAAACATAATGTGTCTCCGCTAATATTATTTGTTATATATTATAATTCAAATTCTACAATTGTATTTGTAGACAGTGACTTTTTAACATCAATTATTCTTTGATTTGTAGAACCACGATATTTTATTAATAACGATTTCTTAGCAAGCACAAATCGACCATCAATAAGATAATCAATGTTATTCAGCAAATCAAGCCAACCGTTTTCATCATTTGCACCGTTGATTAGTTGCTCATAAGTATAACCTGTATAGGATATAACATCAAGACCTTTTGCGTGAATTTCTGTTGCAAGCTCCGCCAAAGGTTTTGATTGGCAAAAAGGTTCACCACCGCTGAATGTAACACCACGTAGCAATCCGGTTTTGCTGATTTCTTCAATAAGTCGGCCGATTGTTGTTACCTGGCCACCGTTAAAATCATGTGTTTGCGGATTATGGCAACCTTCACATCCATGAGGACACCCTTGTGTAAATATTGTAAAGCGAAATCCCGGTCCGTCAACAATAGACTCCCGAACAATTCCTGCGATTCTGATTTCTGTATCAGGTTTCATAGATTTTTCACTTCCATTTGAGCTAAAATATAGGAGATTAATTCATTCAAATAATAAGAGGCGAGTGTTATTAACAATTCGCCCCTTATAGGTTGTTTTATATTTTAATTATATTTTATAATTGCTCCATTTTATCAGAGCCGATAGAATGCTTAACGCGATCGTTAACCTCTGATCTTTTTGCACCGTTAAAACGATCAAGTGTTCCAACTAAATATCCTGTGATTCTGCGTATACGCTCGAATCCTATACCTTCTCCAACAATTTTATCTTTATTGATTGCTTTCTTTTCTACCATAATAAATTCCTCCTAGAATTTAAAGTTTATTTGTTATACGATCGGATTCTTCGTCAGGGTTTCCGCAACAGCCGCAATGATCTGAGTTGTTGCGCTTGTAAAGGCCAAGCTTTTGAAGCTTTTCAAGGCTGATACCCTCACCTTCATGTCTGCCGCAACGTGGGCAAACATCATTGATAATTCCTGTATATCCGCAAATTGGATCGCGGTCAACCGGATGATTTACGGAACCATAACCGACACCGCATTCTTTCATTGCTCGCACTACGGTTTCAAATGCTTCCAAGTTCTGTGTTGGGTCGCCATCCATTTCTATGTATGTGATATGACCACCGTTTGTAAGGGAATGATATGGTGCCTCGAGCTGAATTTTTTTGAGGGCAGTGATCTCATAATACACTGGAATATGGAACGAGTTGGTATAGTAATCACGATCAGTTACACCTGGAATAGAACCATAAAGCTTACGGTCAATTTTTACGAAGCGACCAGATAATCCTTCAGCAGGTGTGGCAATAAGGGAAAAGTTAAGGCCATATTTTTCTGTCGCTTCATCCATACGCTTACGCATATATCCGACAATTTCAAGACCAAGATTTTGAGAGCCTTTTGACTCGCCGTGGTGCTTACCTGTAAGTGATACCAATGATTCGGCAAGACCGATAAAGCCCATGGTTAATGTACCATGTTTAAGAACTTCGCGAACTTCATCGTCTGGACCAAGATTTTCAGAATCCAGCCAAATTCCTTGTCCCATAAGGAACGGATAGTTGCGAACTTTCTTACGAGCCTGAACTTCAAACCTTTCCAACAGTTGGTTTATAACCAAATCGATCTTACGATCAAGCTCATCATAGAACAAATTAAGATCGCCGTGGCTATGAATAGCAATTCTCGGTAAATTAACAGATGTAAATGAAAGATTACCACGCCCGTTAACAATTTCGCGGTCTTTGTCATAAACATTTCCGGCAACCCTTGTGCGGCATCCCATATATGCAATTTCAGTTTCCGGACGACCGGGTTTGTAATATTGAAGGTTGTACGGTGCATCAATAAATGAGAAGTTAGGGAACAAACGTTTAGCACTTACTCTGCAAGCAAGCTTGAACAAATCGTAGTTAGGTTCGCCCGGATTGAAGTTAACGCCTTCCTTAACCTTAAAAATATGAATTGGGAAGATAGGTGTTTCACCGTCGCCAAGTCCTGCTTCTGTTGCAAGCAACACGTTTCTGATAATCATTCGTCCCTCAGGTGAGGTGTCTGTTCCATAGTTGATAGAGCTAAATGGAACCTGCGCGCCGGCTCTAGATTGCATGGTGTTAATATTATGAATAAAGGACTCCATTGCTTGATATGTAGCAGCTTCAGTTTCAATAACAGCACGTTTGAGTGCAAACTTTTGAGCCTTTTCAACAATATCAGCGGGGTATTCTTTAAGGAGCAATTCTTTCTCTTTTAAGCAATAATTATTATCGTTGCTTAAGTTGGGAACAAGACCCGTTTGCTCATATATTTCTGATAAAATCTTTTTGGTGGTTGAAATAGTATCTTCAAATCCGCCAATCAGTTCCAATGCTTTATCGAGATTACGGCGATACAACTTTTTATAGGTTTTTGCTACACCTTTTGCCAAAGCATATTCAAAGTTAGGAACACTTTGACCGCCATGCTGATCGTTTTGGTTGGATTGAATAGCAATACAAGCAAGAGCTGAATAACTTGCAATATCATTTGGCTCACGCAAATGACCATGGCCGGTACTAAATCCGTCTGTAAACAGCTTGTCCAAATCTATCTGGCAACATGTGGTGGTAAGAGTTAAGAAGTCAAGATCGTGAATATGAATGTCACCCTCACGATGTGCTTTTGCATGCTCTGGACGAAGAACATACATTTCATTAAACTGCTTTGCACCTTCTGAACCATATTTAAGCATGGTTCCCATTGCGGTGTCACCATCAATGTTGGCGTTTTCTCTTTTAATTTCATTGTCCCTTGCCGCAGTAAAAGTAAGATCTTCATATGTCTTCATAAGACGAGTGTTCATCTCTCTGCGACGGGTTCGCTCGGATCGATAAAGAATAAATTCCTTTGCGGTTCTGGCATGACCATTTTCGATAAGTACCATTTCAACGGTATCCTGAATTTGTTCAACGGTAGGAGATGTGATATCCTTCATTTCTAAAGTACTCTCTACAAGCACTGCCAATTCTTCAGCTATTTCATGATTATTACCGCCGATTGCTTTTGCAGCCTTATATATTGCCGTAGATATTTTATCGATGTCAAATTCGACCAAACGTCCGTCACGTTTAGTAATAGTATTAATCATACTTTATGTTCTCCTCGTTAAATTAAATTATCAACATGTTGTTTTCTTACTAAGTAAAATCTATTATATCAGACTATATATTGATTTCAAGAGTATTTGAAAAAAATTATGCAAAAAAATTTTGTCACTTTTTGTACAATTTGCATATATAGTATAAAAATTGTGATTCAAACACAACATGTAGTGCTGCGACAGTGTTTTTCAATCAATTAATAGGTGTAAAGTAAAACACTTGACATCTTGATTAGTGTTGTGTATAATAGGTGTAATGTAATTTACCTTTACAGCTAATAAGCGGGGGTGTTTTGCTTGGCAAAGGATTATAAAATACCGTATATGCTTGATTGCTACGGAAACCTTTTAACGGAAAAGCAGCGGTGTCTTGTCGACCAATATTATAATGATGATTTATCACTTGCTGAAATCTCAGAAAGCGAAGGTATCACAAGGCAGGGTGTTCGAGATGCTATTAAGCGTGCAGAGGCTCAATTACTTGAAACTGAAGAAAAACTGCATTTTATTGAAAAAACAATTAGTATTAAAAACGCTGCTAAAGGAATTAACGTTTTCGATTTGGAAGCTATTGATAAAAAACAGCTTGAAAATTTGCTTAATATTATTGATGAATTATAGAAATATTTCATGGAGGTATACGCATGGCTTTTGATGGGCTTTCAGATAAATTATCAGCGGCGTTTAAGCGCCTGCGCTCAAAAGGGAAACTTAACGAGAATGATGTTAAGGAAGCAATGCGTGAAGTGCGCCTGGCGCTAATTGAGGCTGATGTAAACTATAAGGTTGCTAAAGATTTCACTGCAAGATGCACCGAAAAATGTGTCGGTGAGAAGGTTATGGAAAGCCTGACCGCCGCGCAAATGGTTATAAAAATTGTCCGCGATGAGCTAACAGAGCTTATGGGCGGCGAAACAGCACGAATTAAAACAGCATCAAAGATCCCAACGGTTATAATGATGTGCGGACTTCAAGGTTCTGGTAAAACTACTCATTGTGCTAAGCTTGCTAAAAAGCTTAAATCACAAGGTCATAGACCAATGCTTGTTGCGTGTGACATTTACCGACCTGCCGCAATCGATCAGCTTCAGGTTTTGGGCAAGCAAGTCGGCGTTCCTGTTTTTGAGAAGGGAACACAAAAACCCGAAAAAACAGTTGTCGAAGCTGTTCACTATGCAAGAGATTACGGCAATGATTTTATGATAATCGATACTGCGGGTCGCTTGCACATTGATACTGAGCTTATGCAGGAGCTTAAAAACATAACAAAAACAATCGAAGTTAATGAAATACTTCTTGTTGTCGATGCAATGGTTGGTCAGGATGCTGTTAATATTGCTAAATCATTCAACGATTTGTTGGAAATTAATGGTGTCATTCTTACCAAGCTAGACGGTGATACTCGTGGTGGCGCGGCACTTTCTATCCGTTCTGTTACAGGTAAGCCAATTAAATATGTTGGCGTTGGCGAAAAGCCGGACGATCTGGAGGAATTTCACCCTGACCGCATGGCATCCCGCATTTTGGGTATGGGTGATATGCTTTCGCTAATTGAAAAAGTTGAAAGTGATGTCGACGAAAAAGAGGCTCTTGCAGCAGCTAAACGTCTTGAAGAAAACAAGTTTGATATGAACGACCTTTTGGCGCAATTTCAAAGTATCAAAAAAATGGGTTCACTTAAATCGGTTCTTTCAATGCTTCCAGGTATGGATAAGCAGCTGAGAGACGTTGACATAGATGATCGTCAGATATTACGCATTGAAGCAATAATAAAATCAATGACATCAAAGGAACGCTCCAAGCCTGAAATAATAAGTGCTTCCAGAAAAAAGCGTATTGCAAAGGGCAGCGGAATGTCGGTTGAAGATGTTAATAAATTGCTTAAGCAATATGAGCAAATGAAAAAAATGTTTAAACAAATGAACACTAAAGGCGGAAAACGCCGAATGGGCAGAGGCTTAGGCATGCCGGGGGTAATACCTCCTGGCATGAAATTCTAAATTTTCACAAGGACAATTTTTCCTTTGAAAATATATTTTATCTTTTATTAGGAGGTGTTTTTAATGGCAGTAAAAATCAGACTTCGCCGTATGGGAGCAAAGAAGGCTCCGTTTTATCGTATAGTTGTTGCTGACGCAAGATCTCCACGTGATGGTCGCTGTATAGAAGAAATCGGATTTTACGATCCAATGACTGAACCTGCAACTGTTAAAATTAGCGAGGAGCAGGCCAAAAAGTGGATTGCTGATGGCGCGCAGCCAACCGATACAGTAAAGAGCTTGTTCAAAAAGAACGGCATTCTTTAATCCGAAAAGGAGAAGCTATCATGACTGATTTATTAAAATCTATTGCTTCGGGTCTCGTTGAAGAGTCGGACAAGATTACAGTTACGGTCGACGAGCCAAATGATGAAAATGTTATTGTTTATCATCTGCATGTTGCCGAGGGTGACATGGGCAGGGTTATTGGTAAACAAGGACGAATTGCAAAGGCTATTCGCATTGTAATGCGTGCTGCTTCAAACCGTAATAATCAAAAAATCGCTGTTGAGATTGACTAATCCCACGGTATTCCGGCATAATAATGTCGGAACAAAAAAATTATACCCCCTCAGCTGTAATACTAATTCCAATTAAAATCATCCAATCTTTGCGGGCTTTTGTTTGCGAGACTGCGTTGTCGTCCTCGGCGGGCGATAGCCCGCCTTCGTCCTCCGCCTTGCCTCACAAACAAAATCCTCGCAAATCTTTGAACGCTTTTTAATTGGAATTAGTATAACACGGCAAAGGGGGTATTGTAATATATTATTATTAGGATGGTATAAATGTATGCTAAAGCTTTTTTTGGAAACAGGTCAAATTGTTGGAACACATGGCATACGGGGAGAATTAAGGGTTAATCCTTGGAGCGATTCTCCGAATTTTTTAACCGAATTTAAAGAATTTTACTTGGATGACAAGGGACAAAAAAAGTTGAACGTATTGTCCGTAAAACCGCATGGTAGAATTGTTATAATGGCTGTTGAAGGTGTTGAATCAATTGAGGCAGCTGAACATTTAAGAGGAAAAGTATTGTATATTTCTCGTAATGATATCCATTTGGAAGAGGACAGATATCTGGTTCAGGACTTAATTGGATGTAAAGTATATGATGTCGATTCAAAAGAATATATCGGCGAGCTTTCCAATGTTTCGGAAACCGGTGCGAATGATGTTTGGCATATTATTAAAGACAGCAAGGAATATTTGATACCCGCCATTCCGGACGTATTAATAGATGTTGATGTCAAAAACGAAAGAATTGAAATTCGGCCTTTGAAAGGAATCTTTGACGATGAAGATTGATATTTTAACATTGTTTCCGGAAATGTGCGAATCAGTGTTAAACGAAAGTATAATCGGAAGGGCTCGCTCCGCCGGTATTATTAAGGTCAGTTGCTTAAACATCCGAGATTATGCAAACAATAAGCATAATAAGGTGGATGATTATACCTATGGTGGCGGCATGGGAATGATAATGGCTGCCGATCCAATCTATAATTGCTTTAAATCTCTGTATAACGAGGGTGAGGCAAAGCCACATCTTATATACCTAACACCTCAGGGCGAAACATTAACGCAAAGAAAAGCTTTGGATCTATCTCAAATGGATCATATAGTGCTCCTTTGCGGGCATTATGAAGGTGTTGATCAACGTGTATTAGACGAAATTGTCGATGAAGAAATATCAATTGGCGATTATGTCCTAACCGGTGGGGAACTACCTGCGTTAGTTTTGACCGATACCGTATGTCGCTTGATAAAGGGCGTTTTGTCAGATGATGAGTGCTTTACCGAAGAAAGCCATTTTTCGGGATTGTTAGAATATGCGCAATATACCAGACCGGCTGTGTGGCATGAAAAAAAAGTACCAGAGGTACTTATGTCTGGGAATCATGCAAATATCGCCAAATGGCGTCGAAGTATGGCACTTAAAGTGACCAAAGCAAAACGCCCTGATTTGTTAAATTCTGCACAATTGACCGAAAAAGAAAAATCAGAGCCCATGTAATTTTTAATAGATAATCTGACAAAATGTTGTTGATAATAACTTAAATTACCAAATTATACTATTCGTATGTTAAGAACATGTGTGCGATTTATAAAAAACAGAACAGAAAAATTATGCAAATTGTACAAACGCATATCAATTAAAATTGCTCATTTTGGAATATATCGAAAAGTTTTATAATGTGGTTTCATTTTGTTTGACTGAATAACATAATGTGATATAATATATTTATATTTGAACATGAAACATTAATATAGAATTTCAACGTTGTGAGGAGTAATTTATATGTACGTAAAGGATGTAGTCGTTCAGAATCAGGTAGGCCTTCATGCTCGTCCTGCAACTTTCTTCATTCAAAAAGCTAACGAATTCAAATCATCTATTTGGGTGGAAAAAGAAGAGCGCCGTGTTAATGCAAAAAGCTTGTTGGGTGTTTTATCACTCGGCATAATCGGTGGGACAACTATTCGCATAATTGCTGATGGCAGCGATGAACAGCAGGCTGTTGACGGACTTGTTAGTCTTGTTGAATCCGGCTTTGCAGAATAATATTCTTGTCCTTGTTGTATTAAATAAAATTACCTGGTAAGTGGTTAATGAAAAATAGCCCCCATTTGTAGGATAATAAAAAGGCTCTTTGTCAATAGTTGGGGTGACCCGAAAATAATGGATATAAACAAGCGGTGGCTGTTAAGCTGCCGCTTGTTTGCTTACACGTTCTATTTGATGGGAAAACATATGTAAATTACGGTTTCTGAATCTGTCAAAATTCCTGTAACCGTATGCATTTCTTTTAAGAACTTTAATTTTGTTGTTACAGCCTTCTGTAAATCCATTTGTAATAGAGGTGAAAAAGGAGTTGAGAATTCCTGCGCTCCAATTCTGCATAGTAGCAGCACATTTTTCAAATTGCGGTATACCGCAATTTTCAGCGCTTTCTATCCATATGCACATAGCAGTTTTTGCTGAATCTCGGTCCTTATACTAATCTCAAATAAAAACGTAGATATCTTTACGGTCTAGTTTTCGTCCCGCCGCGTTGTCGTCGTCGGCGGGCGCCAGCCCGCTGTCCTCCTCCGCCTTGCGGGACAAAAACTATCCTCGCAAATCTAATCTCCATTTTTAATTGAGATTAGTATTACAATCAAGTATTTCTAAAAACTTTTCTTTGTAATAATGTGCTCTGCTTAAATTAACAGAAGCATACAACATAACATTTACTTGTTGCTTTTGCTCTTCTGAAAGATATTTAAAACGCCTTGTAAGCAATGTTTTCGACCTTTTAAAATATTGCCTGTGAGTTTTGCTGAATTTCTGTTGTTCCTGTTTCCTTACCGCTTCAAAAGCCCAGATAACCTGTCTGATCCAATGGTATTTGTCAACAATCTGAGTGGCATTTTTGAACCATACGGAGGAAATATCATGGCAGAGGAAATGAGCGTTTCACGAGCCACTATCCGTGAAGCAATAAGGGCTTTGGAACTGATTGGTGTAGTGCGCTGTGTTCAGGGTGAAGGAAATTTTCTGACAGATAATGTGGATCGTTGTATGGTAGAGCCGCTTTCAATCATGTTTATGTTGGGCAACGGTGACGCTCTTCAGGTGCAACAGCTTCGGCATGGTCTGCAATACAGAATTTG